>JAFSRH010000061.1 GCA_017446225.1 Oscillibacter sp. | reverse complement strand
GAACCGGAAATTGAAACGCTGTTTCATAAGATGGTCAACCGGCAGGCTATGCGGCAGATGAAACAACGAAAACTCGGGGATATCAACTACCGGGAGTATATGGAGCTTGTGTACGCCCGAATGCAGGCGCATGAGCTGAATCTGTCGGAACAGGGGCGGATTGACCTTTGTCTGGGGCTTCTCTGGTCACGGGGCGGAGAACGAATCACGCAATGGGACGAAAAAGTGCATGAAATGCTGGAAAACACCGCGCCGGAATTGGATGGTAGTAGACCTGTAAGTAATCTCTATACGCAATGGGCTATCTGGCTGTCGAGAAACGACAAAGACAAAAAGGCGGAGTCGTTTTTTCGGTCAGTAATTGACATTGATCCAAGGCATATTCCGCCGTACACGGAATTAGGAAAATTGCTGGCCAAACGCAAAGGGGATAAAGCCGCACAGGAAGAAGCCGAAACCCTTTTCCGGCAAGCAATGAACATTGACCCAAACCATCTCCAATCCCGCACGGAATTAGGAAAACTGCTGGCGCGTCAAGGCAGGGACAAGGACGCCGAAACCCTTTTCCGGCAAGTTATCCGCTTAGATAACCAAAATGTCCATTGCCGCACGGAATTAGGGAAACTGCTGGCGCGTCAAGGCAGGGACAAGGACGCCGAAACCCTTTTCCGGCAAGCACTGGCCATTGACCCGAAGCATATTCACTCCCGCACGGAATTAGGGAAACTGCTGGCGCGTCAAGGCAAAGACAAGGACGCCGAAACCCTTTTCCGGCAAGCACTGGCCATTGACCCGAAGAATTTACATCCGCATACGGAATTAGGGAAACTGCTGGCGCGTCAAGGCAAAGACAAGGACGCCGAAGAACTTTTCCGGCAAGCACTGGCCATTGACCCGAAGAATATACCAGCGCGTCATGAACTGGCGCTTCTGTTGGAGCGTACCGGCAGAAAACAGGAGGCCAAACGGCTGTATCAGGAAATTCATTCCATAGATAGTAAGGATGACGGAGCCAGAAGCGGCTTGGAACGCTTGGCGGATGTACAAACGTAATATTTCTATGGGTGCTCCCTCTCCTGTCTGGCGGGAGAGGGGGCCTGTTTTCGCGCCGCGCCTTGTCAGAAACTGACACCTGTCATTTTATTTCCGGTTCTTGACAAAATGTTTCGCAAATGTTACAATACTGTAAACTCGTGCCGGACAGTTTTTGTACGAAGTTTACAGTTTTCCGGTGGGGAATTGTCTATTATGACATATCTTTCGATTCCGAAAACGGTATCCGCGCAAAGCCGCCCGGGAAAGAGATCAAAGGAGGGCATATCATGAAGAGATTCACCACCGCGCTGGCGGCCGTTATGGTTCTGACCATGTTCCTGAGCGGCTGTCAGATCCAGAAAACGGTCCGGATTGACCCGAACCCGAATCTCGGGGCCAGCGAAGCCGCGGCCGCCGGAGGCGTAAGCAACAAAGTCCGCAAGGACCCCTACGCCGCCGAACAAATCCGCATTGCGTACGTGGCCCATGACTTGGGCACCCCGAACAATCAGGCGTGGCTCGAAGGAATCCAGCGTGAGTGCGCCTCGTGGGACAACATTCAGGTCAGCGCCTTCAACGGCGAAAGCTCCGCCGAAACGCAGGTCCAGATTATGGGCGACATCATCAACCAGCATTACGACGCCATCATCCTTCAGTGTTCGGACGGTACCGCCCTTGCCCCGTCCGTGGCGCAGGCCGAAGAAAGCGGAATCCCCGTCATTACCCTGAATCTGGACGCCGATACCGTCCACAGCGCGCTGGTCATGGCCGTGGACTATGACGCCGGACGTATGGCCGCCGACAAAATGGCCGAGCAGTTGGGCGGCTCCGGGAAAATTGGCATTATTCAGGGCGTCCCCGGCCTGCACCGTACCGACAACCTTGAACAGGGCTTCCGCGACACCATCGCCAATTACAGCGGCATTGAAATCGTAGAGGCGCAGTCCGCCTCGTTCGAGAAGGAAACCGCCATTACCGTGATGAACTCCTTCCTGCAAAGTCACAGCGACCTCGCGGGCGTGTTCTGTATCAACGATGCCATGGCCGAAGGCGCGGCGCTGGCGGCGGAATCCGCCGGGAAGGGCGGACAGCTCGTCATCTGGGGCGCGGACGGCGAAAAAGACGCCCTTGCCATGATCGAAAGCGGACAAATGAGCGGCACCATCTACACCAACAGTTGGGACGAAGGCTCCACCGCCGCGAAAATCGCCCTGCTTATGATCGGTTCCGAGTACAGTTACAACGTTCTGACCCGGACGCCGCAAGTCATCATGGAACCCATCGTAGCCACGATCGAAACCGTGGGGGATATCGCGGCCGAGGACCGCTGGTGAAAGGAGCCGAACGCGCATGAAACAAACTACGCTCAGGCGTCTGATTTCGCTGGGCCTGCTTCTGGCGCTCGTAATCCTCTTTACGGCCCTCAGCGGTTCGCGCTTTCTCAACGCCAACAATTTCATTGATATCGTGCGGGACGCGTCCGTGACGGCGATTATCGGCGTGGGCGTCACTATGGCGATTATCACCGCCGGAATCGACCTTTCGACCGGTTCCATTATGGCCGTGGTCGGCATGACCATGGCGAATATTTACGCGTACACCCTCTGGCCCATTCCGTGTATGATTCTGTGCGGAATCATTGTCGGTCTGGGGTGCGGCCTGATCAACGGCTACATCATCGGGAAACTGCACGTCCCGGAGTTCATCGGCACACTGGCAACCATGAGCATTTTCCGCGCCCTGACGTACATGATCGCGATCCGGGACGCAAACGGCGTGATCCAGTCACAGCCCATGAATATTTCCTCTTACGCCGTACTGGGCTACGCCGTGGGCTACTTCTACTTTGTGGTCATTGCCATGATCGTCTTTGTCGTCTGTGGACAAATCTTCCTGAAATATACCCGTCTGGGTACGGAAATTTACGCCGTGGGCGCGAATCCCAAAGCCGCCACCCTCTCGGGTATTGACGTGGCGAAAGTCAAGATGATTGTCTACACGATAGTCGGCTTCTGCTGTTCGGTGGGCGCGGTGTTCACCACGGCGCGCTTACAGTCGGCCACAACCGCGGTCGGACAGGATTTCGAGTTTAACCCCATTGCGGCGGCGGTAGTCGGCGGCGTGGCGCTCTCCGGCGGCTCCGGGGACGTGGTCGGCACGCTGATCGGCGCGCTCTTCATGGTCACGCTCGAAAACGGCGTCCGCAAGCTCGAAATGAATACCGCCTATCAGTACGTGATCAAGGGCGTGATTATCATTTTAGTGGTCATGTTTGACGCGTGGTACAAGGGACGTATGGACCGTATCGCCAGAGAAAAGGGCGCGAAAGAGGGGGTGTCGGCATGAGCGGCGAAACCATTCTGGAAGCAAAGGGCATTTACAAGAGTTTCTCCGGCGTTCCGGTCCTTCAGGACGTACGCTTTGAAGTCCGGCGCGGCGAAGTACACGCCCTCATGGGCGAAAACGGCGCGGGAAAGTCCACCCTCATTAAGATTATTACCGGCGTCTACTCCAAGGATGACGGGCAAATTTACTGGGAAGGCCAGCCCGTGGAGATTGACAGTTATCAGGACTGCCAGAAACTGGGCGTGGCCTGTATCTATCAGGAACTGTCCGTAATCCCGCCGCTGACGGTGGCGCAGAACGTCTATCTGGGCCGCGAACCCCGCAAGGGCAAGTTCATCGACTACAGGAAGATGAACGAAATGACACAGGCCCTCATCGACAAGTACGACTTCCCGCTCAAACCGGAAACCGTGGTGGACCATCTGGGCATCGGACAGCGGCAGTTGATCGAAATCCTGAAGGGCCTTTCCCAGAACTCCAAACTGCTGATTATGGACGAACCCACGGCTTCCCTGTCCGGCAAGGAGGCCGAAAGCCTGTTCCGGATTATTAACACGCTCCGGAGTGAGGGCGTGTCGATTATCTACATCTCGCACCGTCTGGAAGAGGTGTATATGCTCTCGGACCGCCTGACCATTCTGCGGGACGGTAAAAACGCGGCCGTGCTGGAGAAAAAGGACATCATCCCGGCGAAAGTCATTGAGACCATGATCGGAAAAGTCGTGGACGAATCCGCCGGTTCCAAGAAACAGCTCCGCTCCGCGCCGAACGCGGAAGTACGTCTGGACGTGCGCGGCCTGACCGACAAATCCGACCGCTTCCGGAACATCAGTTTTCAGGTCCACCGGGGGGAGATTCTCGGCTTGGGCGGCCTGATTGGCGCGGGACGTACGGAAGTGGTCCGGGCCATTTACGGCGTGGACAAAGCCGCGTCCGGGGAAGTGTACCTTGACGGGAAAAAACTGGACCCGTCTCCGAAGAACAGTATTCGGGAAGGAATCGGGTTTGTACCGGAGGACCGGCGCGGACAGGGCTTTATTCCTCTGCTGTCCACCACGAAGAATGTCGCGCTGACGAATTACGACATTGTCAAAACCAACAAAATCTTTGGCCCCGCCGGGGACCTCGCTACCGCGATTTCCGATTCGGACGAACTCGCCATGGGCAAGCGCGCTATCGAATCCATCGACATCCGTCCGGCGGACCCGGAAAAGCAAGTGGGCCTCATGTCGGGCGGCAACGCGCAGAAGGTCGTTCTGGGCAAGTGGCTCATGCGTGACCTGAAACTGCTGATTGTGGACGAACCGACAGCCGGTATTGACGTGGGCGCGAAAGACGAAATTTACCAGATTCTCGAAAATCTGGCCAAAGAGGGCGTGGCCGTCATTGTGGTGACGTCCGACTTACAGGAACTTTTGCGCGTCAGCCACCGGATTCTGGTCATGCGCAAGGGCGACATCGTACGGGAGTTCAAAAACGAAGTGGTCACGCAGTCGCGGGTTCTCTCCGCCGGACAGGGCGTCGCGGAAGAGGCCGAAGAGATTGAAAAGGCGGAGGAGGGAGAGACATGAACAATATCAACTGGGGCAAGTACAGTAAGCCTATGATTCTTGTCGCCCTCGTGGTCGCGCTGACCGTCCTGCGCGGGACAACGTTCCTGTCCGTGGGCAACATTGCCAATGTGCTCTGGTCGGTGTCGGTTATCGGAATCATGGTCTGCGGCACGATTTTCGTATTCCTGCTGGGCGGCATTGACCTGTCGATTGCCACGTTGTGCGGTTTCTGCGCGGTCACGGTGGTGGAGGTCATCCACTACTTCCACGATACGGGCCTTGGGCTGTTCGTGGGTATCCTCGCCGCGATTGCCGTTGGCGCGCTCGCCGGTCTGTTCCATGGGTTCATCATTACGCGTTTCGGGGTCCCGGCGTTCCTTGTGACGTTCGCGTCACAGAGTATCTTTCAGGGCCTGTCCATGGTCGTGACGAACAACAAAATTGTCAGTTGCACGGCCCCCGCCGCCTTTACGGCCATTGGCTCGGTCAAGATTCTGGGCTTCCCCCTGCCGATTTACTTTATGATTCTCATGGCCCTGCTGAGCTGGTTCGTACTCCGGAAAACCGTGTTCGGACGCTATGTCTACTCGGTCGGCGGCAACGCGACCGCGTCCGAAATCTCCGGCATTAACGTCAAGCGCGTGACGATTATCTGTTATGTGCTCTCCGGCGTCACGACCGCGATCGGCGGTATTATTCTGGCGTCCATGACACAGCAAGCCGCCGCCGCGACCGGTTCCGGTTACACCAATGACGTCATCACGGCGGGCGTCATCGGCGGCGTCAGCCTGCTGGGCGGCGAGGGTACCGTACCCGGCGCCATTTTCGGCGCGGTCCTCATGGGCCTGCTCAATAACGGCCTGAACCTGTTAAGCGTGCCTTCTACGCAGACCGGACTTGTCAAGGGACTGGTCATCATTGTGGCGGTGGCGTTTGACGCTATGCAGCACGCGGACCAGTCGCGCAAGAAGGTTCGTAAAGTCGTCAAGAAAGCCGCTTAAGGAAAAGGGGCAAGGAGGAACACTATGAAGAAGATTGACGCGCATTTGCACCTTGCGAAGATTGTCGCGGGGTACTGTCGGCGGGGGGAACTCCGGGCCGTGGGCGGAGGCCGCGCGCGCTGGGGCAACGGGGAGGAATTCCAGCTCTTTCCCGTCAACGGCGATTACGGGGACGACTGTTTCCTTGCCGAACAGGCCCTGAAACTCATGGACCGCAATGACGTGGAACGCGCCGTCCTGATGAACGGCAGTATGTACGGCTTCCAGAACATCTACCACGAAGAACTGCTGGAAAAGTATCCGGACCGCTTCTGCCCGTCCTGTGAGGTGGATCCGTTCGCGACAAACCATATGGCCGCCTTGGAGCGGTTCCTGTTCCAGAAGAAATTTCATCTGGTGAAGTTTGAAGTCAGCTCCGGCGGCGGCCTGATGGGCTGTCATGACCCGTTCGACCTGTCCGGCCCGCGCATGATGGAAATTTACAGGCTCATTGAACAGCACAAGGGCGTTGTGGCGCTGGACGTGGGCGACATTGGCATGGAAAGCCACCAGTCGGCGGCGCTCATGCGCGTGGCGGACCGGTGCCCGGATTTGAAAGTTGTCATCTGCCACCTGCTGGCCCCGTCCCGCGACAAGAAACGGGAGTGGCTCGCCGAATTGGCCTTGCTCAAACAGGCCAACATCTGGTTTGACATTGCGGCCATGCCGAAAATCATGAAGCCGGACGCCTACCCGTATCCGGAGACCGTGGACTACCTCAAAATGGCGGCGGATATCGTGGGGACACAGCGCCTGATGTGGGGCACGGACGCGCCCTTTGCCGCCACGCTGGACACTTACGAACATCTGGCCGATTATCTGGAACAGTCGGACGCCTTCACGGACGCGGAAAAGGCCGATATCTATTACAATAACGCCAAACAGGTCTATTTCCCCTGATGTTAGAGAAGGAGTAGGAAATGAAAAAGCTGGTCAGCCTGTACGGGGTTCCTTCCCCGCTCTATAACGAAATGAACGAACGGGCGCGGGAGTACGCCGCCGGACGCGGACTTTCCTATGTCTGGGTCCCGCAGACGCCCTTTACCCCCGAAAGCGCGGTCGAGGCCCTCAAGGGCGCGGACGCCGGGATTATTGACGTACAGACCTACGATAAGGAAATCTTTTCGCAGATCAAGGACTCGGTGAAACTGCTGGTCCGCTACGGCGTGGGCTTCGAGGCCGTGAACCTTCCGGACGCCTCCGAAAACGGGATTGCCGTTGCCCGTACCACGGGGGCCAACGCGGAAGCGGTCGCCGAAATGGCAATGGCCATGATTCTGGCCGCCAAACGGCAGTTGATTTACAACCGCCACGTCACAAACTCCGGCAAGTGGGGGGCCAAGAGCGTTGGCGGGGAAATGCGCGGAAAGAAATTAGGCCTGCTGGGCTTCGGCATGATTGCGCGTATACTCGCCAAACTCTTCAGCGGCTTTGACGTGGAAGTGTTGGCCTATGACCCGTTCCTGTCGGCGGAGGCCATGGAGGAGGCCGGCGCGCGGAAAGTCGAACTGGACGAACTTTTCCGGGAAGCGGACGCCATCAGCATTCACATTCCGTACACGGACGAGGCTTACCACCTTGTCAACGCCGAACGGCTCGCGCTGATGAAGAAAACGGCCGTGATTGTGTGTACCGCGCGCGGGAACATCGTGGACGAGGACGCGCTTTACGAGGCGCTCCGGGATGGTAAAATCTTGGGCGCGGGGCTGGACGTGTACGCACAGGAACCGCTTCCGGCGACTTCGCCCCTGCTCACGCTCGAAAACGCCTTCCTGACGCCGCACGTTGCCGCGCAGACGGAGGACGCGCTCTGGGCCATGTACAAGAAGGCCATTGACATCGCGGCGGACTTCTTCGAGGGGAAGGACTTGGGCCGGGACCTCCTGAACCCGGATTACAAGGCCTGAACGCACAGGGACCGCGGAAGCGGTCCCTGATTTTTCTGGAAAGCGGGGAACAGCTATGCGTTATTACATTGGCCTTGACAACGGCGGGACCGCCACCAAGGCCGCGCTCTTTGACAGCAACGGAAAGGAATTGGGCGCTTTTGGTATCTCTACCCGTTCGCTGGCCCTGAAACCGGGCTTCATGGAACGGGACATGGAAGAGATGTGGGAGGCCAACTGCGCGGTCGTGCGCGGCGTACTCGAAAAGACGGGCGTCAACCCGGCGGACATCGCGGGCATTGGCGTGTCGGGCCACGGCAAGGGGCTGTACCTGTGGGGCAAGGACGGAAAGCCGTTGCGTAATGGCATCATCTCCACCGACAACCGCGCTTGGGAGTACGTCCGCGACTGGAAACGGGACGGCACGGAAGAAAAGGCCTTTGCGTATTCCTGTCAGCATTTGATGTCCTGTCAGCCGGTGGCCCTGCTGGCGTGGCTGCGCGACAACGAGCCGGAAAATTACCGGAATATTCAGTACGTGTTCGAGTGCAAGGACTACATCCGCTTCCGCCTGACCGGCAAAGCCGGGGCCGAAATCACGGATTATTCCGGCTCCGGCCTGATGAACCTGCACACCGGCCAGTTCGACCGGCGGTTACTGGACCTGTTCGGAATCGGGGATATCCGGGACGCCCTGCCGCCGCTGTGCCGCGCCACGGAAATTGCCGGGAACGTGTCGGAAGAGGCCTCCGCGCGCTGCGGGATTCCCGCCGGTACGCCCGTAATCGGCGGAATGTTCGATATCAACGCCTGCGCCATTGCGGCGGGCGTCACGGACCCGGACAAGGTGTGCATGATTGCCGGGACTTGGTCCATTAACGAGTATATCCGGAAGGAGCCGGTTCTGGACGGAAGCGTACAGATGAACTCCCTGTTCGCTCTGCCGGGGTATTATCTGATTGAGGAATCGTCCCCGACTTCCGCGGGAAATCTGACTTGGTTCGTCAAGCAGATTATCCCCGAACTGGAAAGACAGGTCACCGCGGACGGCGAAAGCGTCTATGACCTCTTGGACGACAGCGTAGAGAGCATTCCCACGAAAGAATTTACGCCCATTTTCCTTCCGTTCCTGATGGCCTCCAACGTCCACCCGAACGCGAAAGCGTGCTTTATTGGCATGAGCGCGGCGCACACCCGGGAGCATATCGCGCGGAGTATCTTCGAGGGCGTGACGTTCTGCCACCGTTACCACTACGAGCGCCTGTTAAAGACGCGTCGGACGCCGCCGACTGTCATTCGTCTGGCGGGCGGCGCGGCGCGGGCGCGTGTCTGGGCGCAGATGTTCGCCGATGTCATGCGGACGCCGGTCGAAACGTTACAGGCCAATGAAACCGGCGCGCTGGGTATCGCAATCGCCACCGCGGCCGCCACGGGGGAGTACGCGTCACTGGAAGAGGCGACAAAGCATATGGCCTCCTTCTCCGCCACCATTTACCCGAACATGGAACGCTCCGATATTTACGACCGGAAATACCGCCTCTACGTCCGGGCGATTGAGTGTCTGGACGGCCTCTGGGACGATATGCAGAAGGTTATTGACGGCAGGGAATGAACGAATATAAAAGCGCGGCTTCCGGATTCGGAGACCGCGCTTTTCGTTATTCGCTTGGCAAGTCCGGGAAGTCCTTCCGGCCCACCTGAATAATTTCCATGTCGAGCATACGGAGCCGTTCGAGCACTTCGGCCGGGGCGTGTTCGTCCGTGATGATACACCCCGCCGTTTCGAGCGAAAAACTGGCGTACGTGTCCGCCTTTCCTACCTTCGTATGGTCCACTAAAATGAAGTAACGCTCCGCGTGTCCGATCATGGTCTCGTTGAGGCCCAGTTCCGTGGGAATGTCGCACAGGATTTCCCCGTTTGGCGAAATTCCCGAACAGCCGATCAGGGCCTTGTCGGCGCGCATGGTCAGCAGGTTTCTCATGGCGCAGTCGCCGGTCATGATGTGTCCGGCGTTCCGCAGGCTTCCCCCGGAAAGCGTGACGTCCACCCCCGCCGGGAAACGGCGTCCGACCGCAAGGCCGTTGTTTGTAAACACGTACACCGGCGAGGCCTCCACGTATTCGAGCGCGTCCAGCGCCGTGGCGCTCCCGTTGATAAACACACGCTCCCCGGGCCGAATCAGCGTGGCGGCGTAACGGCTGATGAGGCGGCGGTAAAACGACACCCGGTCCTTTTCCGACTCGGACACCGTGGGGGATTCCGCGCGCGCGCCGCCGTGGAAACGGCCTAACTTCCCGGCGTCCTCCAAGGCCCGCAGGTCCCGCCGGATGGTCATCAGCGACACCCCGAAGCGGTAGGACAACTCTTCCACGGTAATTCTCTGGCGTTCGCGCACCACGGAAAGGATTTTTGCCCGTCTGGCGTCCACGGTCTGACGGTCCTGTTTCAAACTTCATCCCTCCCCATCGCGCGGAGAAATTCCGGCAGTTCCGGAACGCTCCCAATCCGTGCGATGCCGGCGGGGCCGGGTTGCCGCGAGAGCCACACCGCGCGCATTCCCGCGCCTTGCGCGCCCCGTACGTCATGGGACAGGCTGTCCCCCACAAACAAACAGGCCTCCGCCGGACAGCCCGCCTTTTCCGCGCAGACTTCAAACAGTTTCCGTTCCGGCTTCTCCGCCCCGACTTCCTCACTGGACACCAGAAAGTCCGTCAGGTCCAGCAGGCCTAATTTTTGAAGTTTGCGGTACTGATAATCGGCGGTCATATTCGTTCCCACGCCCAGCCGGTACTCCGCGCGCAACGTCTCCAACGTCTCCCGGACGCCCGAAACCGGTTCGCACGCGTCCAGAAAGACGTTCCAGTACAAGTCGGACATCTCCGGCGCGTACAGAATCGGCCGCCCGATACGTTCCAGTATCATTTGAAAGCGTATCATACGGTTATGAATCGCCGCGTACGCGCCCCCGCAGCGGGTGATTTGCTCTTCCATGACCAGACGGTACACGGTACGGAATTCCGCTTCCGGCAGTCCCAGCGTCTTTTCCGCGAAGGCGCACAGTTTTACAAACGCGGTCCCATGCGCCGTGTCGTAGTCGTAAAGCGTGTTATCCAAATCAAAAATCACGGCCCGTAGTTTCATAGTTCGTCCCGCCATTCCCGGTAAAATTTCGGAATCTATCCTACCATGTCCCGGAACGGATTGCAAGGAGGATTTTCCGGCGCGGCGCGAAAACGGGAAACCGGAAAGCGGCACGCAACCGCTCCCCGGCTTCCCGAAGAAAACGCGGAATCAGTCCAACAGTCCCGCGTCCTGCATGGCCTTTTCCATCTCCTTGTCGGACATGATATTCTTAAGCGGGATAATCACCGTACCCTTCTTCTGGGCGTCCTCAAACGTCTTGGCGAAGTTGCGGGCGCAGAATACCACATCGAAATTCGCGGCGGCGGACTTGCCCTCCGAAATGGCGCAGTGATGGAGCTGGGCCGGCGTGATGTTGTGCTTTTTGAGGACCTTCTGAAGGGTCATTTTCATCATGAGAGAGGACCCCGCCCCGTTCGCGCAGCAGACCATGAATTTCTTGTTGTCCATTTTAGCCATAACATTCGTCTCCTTACCTGAACTAAAATTCCCGGCCCTTCCGGGACGCCCCGGAAGGGATTGGACGGTGAATCAGTCGTCATACTCGGACTTAATGCCCTTGTACTCCTTGTAAGCCTCGTAGTCTTCCGTAATGAGGAAGTACCCCTTGGGGTCCATGCGGTACTCAATCTGCGGAATGGCCAGCAGAATGACCGCGACCAGCGCCACGCCGATGTAGCCCAGATATTTCATCAGGACGGTGAAGCCCGGCCACACGGTGGCCCAGTCGAACATTCCCAGATAGCCGCCGAAGTTGGCAAGTCCGGTCCATCCGGCGATGAGCGCGGAGCCGAAGACCTGAATCAGACCGCAGAAGAACGGGATGATCAAACAGGCTTTCAAGCCGCCCTTTTCGTTCGCGACCAGTCCAATGGTAGCGTTGTCGAAGAACACGGGCACGAAGCCGCAGATGATGATAGTCGGGGAGCCGGTGAAGATAAGCACAAGGATGGCGAGAATCTGTCCCACGAGACCGGCGAGGAAGCCGAAGGTCACGGCATTGGCGTCGCCGAAGCCGAAGCATACGGCGCAGTCCACGCCCGGGACGGAGGAGGGCAGGAGCTTGTCGGCGATACCTTGGAAGGACGCGGTCAGCTCGGTGACGAAGGTCCGGACGCCCAGTTGCAGAATCGCCAGATACACGGCGAAGTTCAGGGACTTGTCGAAGCACCACCAGACGTAGTTTGTGGACTCGGCAATGTCGCCGTTATTCACGAAGTACGGCTTGCCGATAATGGCCAGAATGACGCCGAAGAACGCGGTCATGAGCAGAGCCGTACAGACCATGTTCTCATTGAAGATGGAGAAAAAGCCGGGCATTTCCATGTCGCCCACTTTTTTGAGTTTCTTTCCGTTTTTCGCGCCAAAGAGCTTGTCGGAGAGGAAGTAGCCCAGACGGATACCGAACATCTGTTGATGGGCGATCGCGAAGCCCGCGCCGTCCGAAAGTTCCTGCATGGGTTTAATCGTCATGTTCGCGCCCACGGCCCAGTACGCGCCCAGCAGAATGGACATGACAATCATCATGGGAAACGGCACGTTCGCGCCGTCGCCGGCCAGTTGCGGGAGGGCGAAAATCAGAAGCCAGATAGCGGTAGCGGCCTGTTGTACCTGTACGTGGCCGGTGGTGAACAGGGCGCGGCACTTGGTGATACGGTTGAAGCGGACCAGCAGAATGTTAATGATGAACGCGACCAACAGTAACATCATGGTATCGGCGAAACTCTTGCCGATACTCTCCATGGCGTCCTGTACGGCGTTTTGTCCGTAATAGGGGTCGGTGACGCACGCGGTGAGGTTGAAGCGTTCCCGGAGTCCGGCCAGAATCGGGCGGAAGGTTCCGGTCAGGCCGGCGGAACCGGCGTTGAGAATCAGCATGCCGATAATCGCCTTGAGGGTGCCGGCCAGCGTGTCGTACCACTTCTTGCCCATCAGGGTATAGCCCAGCAGGGTCAGGAAGCCGACCATGTAAGGGGCTTTCTGGAGAATATACGTGGCGAAGAAGTCCCATATTGCCCTGAGAATGTCAAGAACTATCATAGAAGCCTCCCTGTTTTTCTGTCAATCGTCATCGTCATCGGCGGGGGGATTTTCGGCCTCGGCGCGGAGGATATCTTCCGGCGTATTCGCTTCCTGAAGCGCGTCCAGAAGGGGATAGTTCGTAAAGACGCTCATCAGGCTTGCCATATTGTCAAGGTGTTCGTTCGGATCATTGGCGACAAGGGTAAAGAAGAGTTTGGCGTGTTTCTTTTCGCCGTCCTCGTCCTCGCCGAAGTCGACAACCTCTTTGACGCGCAAGAAGCCCACGCCCGTTTTTAACGCCCCCACGGCGTTTTCCTGCGTATGCGGCATGGCTACCTCGTGGTCATAGACCATGTAGGGTCCGTACTTCTCGATACAAGCGACAATCTGCTTGTAGTAATCAGGTTCGACATAGCCGGTGGCAACGAGCGACTCCGTGCTGATCCGTACGCCTTCCTGCCATGACGGAACGCTGTCCACGAATTTATAGTGTCCCCGTTCCACGATTTTCTGCAAGATAGTCTTTTCGGCCATGATGTCTCCTTTCCGGGATCCGGTCCCCCGCGACGCAACGTCTTGCGCCACAGGGGGAGATGCGTTTGATTACAGGCAAGAGCGGAACGGGATATTCTGCGGGGCCTCGAAACAGTCCTCGAACCCGCGCCGGTGATGGTAGTAAATTTTATCCTTGTCGGCGGGGTAGACGTACTTGCCGCCCACCTGCCAGAAGAACGGATGGAACTTGTACTCGTTGCGGTCCTTCTTGAAATCGTACAGCAGTTTGATTTCCTCGCAGTCGGCTTGGAAGTTCGTCCACACGTCCCAGTGAATCGGCACGACCACCTTGCACCGCAGATTTTCCGCCATACGGAGCACGTCCACGGACGTCATTTTGTCCTGCATGCCAATGGGGTTTTCGCCGAAGGAGCCGAAAGCAACGTCAATGTCGTAATCCTTGCCATGTTTGGCGAAGTAGATGGAGAAATGGGAGTCGCCGGAGTGATAGATATTTCCGCCGGGGGTCTTGACCAGATAGTTGACGGCTTTCTCGTCCATGTCGGTCGGACACTTGCCGGTCAGTTCCTCGCGATCGGGTCCGGTGGAATCGGTGGTTACGATACAGGTCCGGTCGAAGCTGTCAAGGCAGACAATTTCAAGGTCCTTGATTTTGATCACATCGCCGGGCTTGACAATCCGGCAACGCTCTTCCGGCACGCCCCACTTGATCCACGTCTCCACGGATTTGAGCGGGCCAATGAACGGAACCGGAATTTCCTTGCCGTTCTCGTCCGTGGTGGTCATGCCGCTTTGGATGACGTGCGCGGCCCACTCGGCGGACATATGGTCCTGATGGTAATGCGTGGCAAGCACGGCGTCCACCTGTTTAAAGGCGAAGGGGTCAATGACGAACGGCACGTTGCGGAGATTGGGCTGCATGGCCCGTCCGCCGCACATATTCGCCATCTGGTGGCCGACCGCCATTTTGCCGTTCCCGTGGGTGCGTTTCCCGTTGCCGCACCACAGGTCAATGGTGATGTTGGCCCCGCCGGGGGTCTTGAACCAGATACCGGTACAGCCCAGCCACCACATGGCCACGTTCCCGGGCTGGACGACCTCGTTTTCGATATCCTCTACCAGCCACGTGCCCCACTCCGGGAAGGTGGACATAATCCACTTATCCCGCGTCATCTCTGAAATTTTGCTCAAAATCTCTCCTCCTCACAAAGTTTGCCGGATGCCGGCCCACGAGACGTGTTTCCTCCATGATCTGTGCCAACATCATAACAGAAGGGGACGCGGATTTCAAGCGTTCTTTTATGTTCGTTTCGGCGTTTATGTTCGATTTGATTTTCTTTGAAAACGTCATTGTGAAAATTGCCCGAAACTTTTTCGCGGATTTCCGGCGTACGAACCCGGTTTTATACGGGATTCTGTGCCGTGACTGCGATAATCCGGAAAGGGTGTTTTGTTTACCGTGTCAAAATGACGAATTTTCCGAAAAAATTTTTCAGTAAAATTCTCCGATTTCTCTTGCAAATCGCCCCCGGAGGCCGTATAATCAGGAAGAAAAAGGGCCGTTACGCGTATCTGTGCGTTTCGGGCCGCAAAACGAACAAGGGGGAGAGCTTGTGAAGAAATACGCCCTCGGTCTTTACGAAAAGGCCATGCCGCCCGGCCTTTCGTGGGAGGAAAAGCTGACCTTCGCAAAATCGTGCGGCTATGATTTCGTGGAAATCAGCATTGACGAAAAAGACGAGAAACTGTCCCGACTGGACTGGTCCGCGGACGAACGCCGCGCGCTGGTCGATACGATGTCCCGTGTGGGCCTTCCTCTGCGGAGTATGTGCCTTTCGGGGCACCGGAAGTACCCCTTCGGGGCCTCCGACCCGGAGGTCCGCGCCCGGAGTATGGAAATCATGGAGAAGGCCATAGAACTGGCGGACGACTTGGGGATCCGGATCATCCAGTTGGCCGGGTATGACGTGTACTATGAGGACAGCAGCGCGGACACAAAAGCCGCGTTTCTGGAAAACCTGCGCCGCGCGGTGGAAATGGCCGCCGTCAAGGGCGTTTCCCTTGGCTTTGAGACCATGGAAAACGACTTCATGAACACCGTCTGGAAGTCCATGTACTACGTCAAACTGATTCACAGTCCGTGGCTGGGCGTGTACCCGGACGCCGGGAACCTGACCAACGCGGCGCTCTCGTCCGGCGGGGACGTGATGGACGACTTGGAGAGCGGCCGCGGACACATTCTCGCGCTCCACCTGAAAGAGACCGTCCCGGGCGTGTTCCGGGAAGTGCCGTTCCTGAGCGGACACGTCAACTTCCCCGCCGTCATTAAGAAGGCGTGGAGCATGGGCGTCCGGCGTTACGTCACGGAAATGTGGTACGTTGGCAATGACGATGCGTGGGCGGACGATATACGCTTTGCGCGTAAGACAATGGGCGATATTCTCGACCGGCAGTAATGGGAGGCGTTGGCATGAACGTTGAAAAGAAGGTCATTTCCAATCTGAACAAGTGTTACGCAATGGCGGAACTGATAGACGGCGGGGAACACAAGTTCCTTGTCGCGGCGGAGAAGCGGGACCCGTGCTATCTGTTTTCGGAGGACGGGGAACTGCTGGAAACCGTCTGGACCGAACCGGGCGGCATTATGACCATGCAACAGGTCCCCGGCGTGGACGGGCAGTTTTTGTCCACACACAAGTTTTACTCCCCGAACGACTCCAAAGACGCCAAAATCGTCATCGCCACCCATCGCGGCAAGGACGATTGGGAAATCCGTACGCTGTGCGAAGCGCCGTTTGTGCACCGGTTCGGCATTCTGGAACGCAACGGGACGCGCTTCCTGCTGGTATGCTGTCTGAAATCCGGGCACGAGTACAAAAACGACTGGCGCTTTCCGGGCGCCTGTTACGCGTCCGTACTCCCGGCGGACCTGTCGCCGTTCAGCGCCGAACATCCCCTGAAGCTGACCAAAATCAAAGACGGTATGCTCCGCAATCACGGCTACCGCGCCATTCAGGTCAACGGACATGACGCCGCCATCGTGGGCTGTGAGGAGGGGACGTTCCTGTTCACGCCGCCCGCGAAACCTAACGGCGAGTGGGAAATTGAACAGCTCTGCGGCGTCCCGGCCAGTGACTCCATCCTGCTGGACTTTGACGGGGACGGCAAACTGGAACTTGGTACCATCAGTCCCTTCCACGGCGCGTCCCTGACCATCTACCATCTGGACGCGTTCGGAAATTACGTGCCGACATGGAAACTCCCGCTCCCGGAGGCCGACACCGATTTCCTGCACGCCACATGGTCGGGTATGTTGGCTGGGCGTCCGGCGTGGGTCGTGGGCTGGCGCAAGGGTACGCGGCAGACCATCGCAATCACGTATTCCGAGGGCGCGTACCATACGGAAGTGATTGACAGTAACACGGGCTGCGCCAATCTCATGCACTTTGTGAACCGGGACGGCAAGGACGTTTTAGTAGCCACCAACCGCGAAATTGACGAGGCGGCTATGTACACCATCACGGCGTGACGCGTCAGGAGGATAACCATGCTCGAAAAACTGAAACAGGAAGTCTACGAGGCGAATATGGAACTGCCCCGCCGCAATCTGGTGACGTACACATGGGGCAACGTCAGCGGCATTGACCGGGAAAAGGGCCTGTTTGTCATCAAGCCGTCCGGCGTGGAGTATGACGAACTCAAGCCGGAGGATTTGGTCGTTGTAGACCTTGACGGAAACCGCGTGGAGGGTACGCTGAACCCCTCTTCCGACACCAAAACGCACCTGATCCTTTACAAGGCGTTTCCGGAAATCGGCGGCGTTGTCCACACCCACAGCCCGTACGCCGTGAGCTGGGCGCAGGCCGGACGCGATATCCCCGCCTACGGCACCACGCACGCCGATTATTTTTACGGTCCCGTGCCGTGCGCTCGGAACCTGACCCCGGAGGAAATCGAGGAGGATTACGAAGCCAATACCGGTAACGTCATTGTGGAAACCTTCAAGTCACGCGGGATCAATCCCGTGTACGTCCCGGCGGTCATCTGCCGCAATCACGGCCCGTTCACGTGGGGCAAGAACGCCGCGCAGGCGGTCTATCACTCCGTGGTACTGGAAGAAGTGGCGAAAATGTCCCTCTTTACGGAAATGATTCATCCGAAAGTCGCCCCCGCGCCGCAGTGCATTCTCGAAAAGCACTTCATGCGCAAGCACGGACCCAACGCCTATTACGGACAGGGCGGACACTGATAAAATTCCCCTTCCCGTGTCACGCGGGGAGGGGGTTAAAATTTCTCCCGGGCCTTGATTTTCGCGTTGGATATGGTACAATGTGCGAAAAAACGGGAGGGGACACGCATGGAACATAAGTGGTGGCACAGCAGAACGGCCTACCAGATTTATCCCAAGAGTTTTTGCGATACTAACGCCGATGGAATCGGAGACCTCCGGGGCGTCATCAGCAAATTGGACTACCTTCAGGAACTGGGCGTTGGACTGGTTTGGCTTTCCCCCATCTACGCTTCCCCGCTGGCCGACCAAGGCTACGATATCTCTGACTATTACCGCATTGACCCCCGTTTCGGGACCATGGACGACATGGACGAACTCCTCCGGGAAGCCGGACGGCGTGACATCCGCGTTGTCATGGACCTTGTCGTCAACCACTGTTCCGATGAACATGAGTGGTTTCGCAAGGCCTGCGAGGACCCGTACGGAAAATACGGGCGGTATTTCTACATCCGGAAACATCAGGACGGGGACCCCCTGCCCTGTAACTGGCGCTCGTACTTCGGCGGCCCGGTCTGGTCCAAGCTCCCCGGACATGACGACCTTGTGTACCTGCACCTCTTCCACCGCAAACAGCCCGATTTGAACTGGGAAAACCCGGAAGTCCGCCGGGACATCTACTCCATGATCAACTGGTGGCTTGAAAAAGGCGTTGCCGGATTCCGGATTGACGCAATCATCAACATTAAGAAGGCTTTGCCGTTCCGGGACTATCCCGCCGACCGCGAGGACGGACTTTCCAGCGTGGACCATATGCTTTTCGAGGCCAAAGGCGTGCTGGACTTTCTCAATGAAATGGCCGATGAGACGTTCCGGAAGTATGACGCGTTCACCGTGGGGGAAGTGTTCAACGAGAAGCCGGAGGAACTGCCGCTTTTTATTGGCGAACGGGGCTGTTTTTCCACCATGTTCGATTTCGCGGAGACGGTCATCAATCAGGGTCCGGAAGGCTGGCACGCGCAGAAGCCCGTTACGCCGGAAGCGTACAAGGCCGCCTGTTTTGAGAGCCAGCGCAAAACCCGCGATACCGGATTCTTATGCAACATCATTGAAAACCATGACGAGCCGCGGGGCGTGTCGCGGTATCTGCCGGCGGGGACCTGTGAAGGTCCGTACGCCGTGGCGGCGAAAAAAATGCTGGGCGGCCTGAATTTCATGTTGCGCGGCCTGCCCTTTCTCTATCAGGGACAGGAAATCGGCATGGAAAACACGCGCTGTTCCCGGATTGAGGACGTGGACGACATTTCCGCCCGTGACCAGTACCGGGTATCGCTGGAAGCGGGGCTGTCCCCGGAAGAGGCCATGGAAGTCGTCAACCGCTTCTCCCGCGACAACGCCCGGACGCCCTTCCAGTGGGACGCGTCCGACAACGCCGGATTCACGTCCGGTACGCCTTGGCTGCCGGTCAATCCCAATTACCGGACCATCAATCTGGACGCGCAGCGTAACGACCCCGATTCCGTATGGAACTTCTACCGCGCCCTCATTGCCCTGCGGCGGAATCCGGACTACCGGGAAACGGCGGTCTACGGTCAGACCACGCCCTATCTCCCCGAACGTAAAAACCTGATGGCCTATTTCCGCCGGAGCGACACGCAAACGCTCCTTGTTATCGGCAACTTTCAGGACGCGGAAGCGGAAATTCCTCTCCCCGGGGCGGTCAGACGGGTTCTGCTGGACAACCTGAACGGGTGCGCCGTGGAGGCCCGGACCCTGCGCGCGCGTCCATGGCAGTTCGCGGTACTGGACATGGACGCCTGAAACGATATGGAAAAATCCGGAAGTCCGCGCTTCCGGTAAAATGCCCGTACCGGCTCCCGCCGCCTGTTTTCGTCAAATCGCTGTCCCGATGGAGACGCGCGGCGGTTTCTTTCCCCGTTTCTCACAAAAAAAAATGCGGCAGTTCTGTTGTAACAGGCCGAAAAATGTGGTACCATGTTAGCCGTAAAAACAAATGCGCGCGGGAGGCGGACAATATGCCAAAGTACGTGAAATATTATCTGGTTTCGGCCGCCGTCCTGCCCGATGTCATTCTCCGCGCCGCCGAGGTCAACCGCATGATGGAGGCCCACGAGGCGGAAACCGTGGAGGCCGCCGCGCGCGCGGTGGGAATCAGCCGGAGCGCCTATTACAAGTATAAGGACACGGTCAGGCCGTTCTTTGACATGAAGTCGGACCGTATCATCACCTTTCAGGCCATATTGAAGGACGTTTCCGGCGTTCTTTCGCGGGTGCTGGCGGTGTTCGCGACTTCCGGGGCCAATATCCTGACCATTAACCAGAGCGTTCCCGTCAACGGGTGCGCGGCGGTGAACATCTCCGCGGAGGTCTCCGGGCTGGCCGAAGAGCCGGAACAGCTCATTTCCAACGTACGCGCGCTGGAAGGCGTGATTAAGTTCGAGATTTTAGCGGGCTGACGAGAGCAAGGAGTACGGAACACAATGATACAGACAGCAATCATGGGATACGGCACGGTCGGAAGCGGCGTTGCCAAGGTCATCGAAACCAACGCCGGGGAAATCCGGAAAAAACTGGGCGAAGTCCTGAACGTCAAGACGGTGCTGGTCCGGCGCTTCCGCGACTGCCCCTACCGCGCCCGCATGACCGCCGACTTCCGCGACATTGAACAGGATCCGGAAATTCAAGTGGTCGTGGAAACCATCGGCGGCGTTGGCCCCGCGTACGAGTACACGAAACGCGCCCTGCTCGCGGGGAAACACGTGGTGACGGCCAACAAACAGCTTGTCGCGGAAAAAGGCTTTGAACTGCTCGAACTGGCCCGGAAACAGCGCGTCCATTATCTCTTTGAAGCCAGCGTGGGCGGCGGAATTCCGATTCTCCATCCCCTGACCGAGTGCATGTCCGCCAACCGCATTGAAGAAATTTACGGCATTCTCAACGGGACCAGTAACTATATCCTCACGCGCATGGTACGGAACGGCGCGTCCTTTGACGGCGCGCTTGCCGAGGCCCAGCGGCACGGTTACGCGGAGGCCGACCCGACCGCCGATGTGGACGGGCTGGACGCCGGACGCAAAATCTGTATTTTGGCCGACTTGGCCTTTGGACATCAGGTGAACCCGTCCGCCGTGCCCATGGAGGGGATCCGGGGCATTACTCTGCGTGACGTACGCATTGCCCGCCGGGGCGGCTACCGGATCAAACTTCTTGGCCGAGCCGTGCGCCTGTCCAACGGCCACACCGCCTACGTGGCCCCCCACCTGATTCCCGAAACGCTCCCCGTTGCCAACGTGGAGGACGTGTTCAACGCCATCATTGTCCGCGGGAACGCCACGGGGGAAGTCATGTTTTACGGCCGGGGCGCGGGCGAACTGCCCACGGCTTCGGCCTGCGTTGCGGACGTGATGGAGTGCCTGACGTCCCAACAGTGGACGGTAAGCTGGTCCCCGGACACCGCCGGATTCCGGAACCCCGCGGAACTGGCCACCCGGCACTATTTCCGCATTGACGGGAGCCTCACGGACGCCGTACGCGCGTTCGGGGAAGTGGAGGCCTTGCGGGAGGACCACGAGACGGCGTTTCTCACGGAGTGTATCAGCGGCACGGAGGCGGCGGAACGCTCCGCCGGACTGCAAGTGCTGGCCTGTATCCGCGCGCTGTCGTAACGCGTAAGATAGAGTGCCCGGACGGGCAAGACTGAAAACGAAGAAGGTATCACACCATGAGTCTGATTGTTCAGAAATTCGGGGGAAGTTCCGTGCGGGACGCCCAACGGGTCAAGAATGTCGCCCGCATTATCGCGGAAACTTATTTAAAGGGGAACGACGTCATTGTCGTGCTCTCCGCCCAAGGCGATACCACGGACGACCTGATCGCCAAAGCGGAGGAAATCAACCGGCACCCGTCAAAGCGGGAAATGGATATGCTGTTGTCCACGGGGGAGCAGATTTCCGTAGCGTTGTGCGCAATGGCTCTGGAAGGCATGGGGCTGCCGTGCGTGTCGCTGACGGCTTGGCAGGTGGGCATTCACTCCACCCCCCAGCACGCGGACGCCCGCGTACAGCAGATTGACCCCGACCGGATCCGCATGGAACTCGATTCCCACCGGATTGTCATTGTCACAGGCTTTCAGGGCGTTGACAACCGCGGAGACATTACCACGTTAGGGCGCGGCGGTTCCGATACCAGCGCCGTGGCGCTGGCGGCGGCGTTCCGCGCCGACCTCTGCCAGATTTTTACGGACGTGGACGGCGTTTATACCACGGACCCGCGTCTTGTCCCCAACGCGCGGAAGTTGGAGGAAATCACGTATGACGAAATGCTGGAACTTGCCTCACAGGGCGCGCAGGTTCTGCATAACCGTAGCGTGGAACTGGCAAAAAAGTTCCGGGTCAATCTGGAAGTGCTCTCCAGTCTGGAACGGAAACCGGGCACCAAAGTGAAGGAGGTCACAAAAGTGGAGAAAACCAACATTGCCGGCGTTGCCAAAGATACCAGCATTGCCAGAGTCGCGCTTGTGGGACTGGAACATACTCCCGGTATCGCCTTTCAGATTTTCGACCTGCTCAGCAGAAACAATATCAACGTGGACGTGATTCTACAATCCATCGGGCGCGAGGACAGCAAGGACATTACCTTTACCATCCACCGTAAGGACCTTGACGAAACGCTCGACCTCTTGAGCGCCAATAAGGAAACATTGCACTTTGACCATGTGGAATCGGACGACCACATCGGGAAAGTGTCCATTGTGGGCGCGGGGTTTATGAGCAACTGCGGAATCGCTTCCCGGATGTTTGAGGCTCTCTATGAGGCCGGAATCAATATCCAGATGATCAACACGTCCGAAATCCGTATTTCCGTTCTGCTCAACGAGGAGGACGTCAACCGGGCGGTCAAGGCCATTCACGCCAAGTTCTTCGACTGATGGGGGACGTCATGACAAAATATCTGCTGGCGTTCGTCCTCTCTTACGTGGCGGCGCTGTCGCTCTTCGCGGTGATGGGAATGGTTTCCCTGTTCCACTGGCCGGTCGGCCCCGTGCCCGTAGGCTTCTCTCTGCTCTGGACCCTGCTTCCGCCGGCCGTAACGTGTCTGCTGGGGCACGCGTTCGCGCGCCGTTGGAGCGTGGCCGCGCACGGACGGGAACTGGCCATTCTCTTTGCCGCTATGGCGTTCCTGTTCCTCTTGGGCTGGTTCGTTGAGGCCTTACAGCCGCTCTCCGCGCCGGGTCAGGCGCTTTCCCGGCCGCTGGGACTGTCCGCGCCGGGCGTCCTGACGTTCTTTACGGGCTTGCTGGGAACTCTGCTCTTCCCGGCGCTGTTTCACCTCGGCTGGCGTCTATAGCGGCCCTTACGCGGCTTTTGTGCGCCGCGTTTTCTCTTTTGTGCCGCGCGTTATGATAGAGTACACCCAACGTAAATATAAAATGAGGAGAATTTCGTATGAAAAAGACTCCGCCTCCCGCCAACTGCCACAAAGGACACCGTGAAAATGTGCGTCATCGCTTCATGACCGGAGGTTTGGAAGTGTTCGCCTCGCATGAAATCCTTGAACTTCTTCTCTTTTACTCCATCCCCCAGAAAGACACGAATCCCCTTGCGCATAAACTCATGGATACCTACGGCAGTTTGTTTCGCGTGATGTCCTCTCCCGTAGAGGAACTTATGGCCATAGAGGGTATCGGCGAACGGAGCGCGGTTCTGCTCTCGCTGGTCTTTCAAATTGGCCGCTGGATTCGTCTGGAACAGTTGAAGGAGCAGGGAATTGACTTCTTTTCCGTGAACTCCGCCGGGGCGTACTGCAAGGAAATGTTTTTCGGACAGCACAGCGAAATGACGTACGAACTGTGCCTGAACCAGAGAGGAAACCTGATTATCTGTCACTGTATGGCCAACGGTAACATTGTGTCGGTGTCTACGGATATCCGTACGCTGGTAGCCAACGCCGTGCTCAGTCACGCGCACTCCGTTCTGTTGACGCACAATCACCCGGGCGGCACGGCCGCGCCTTCGCAGGAGGATTACGCCGCGACAAGGTGTATTGAGGAGGCGTTGTCCAAAGTGGACATCCGGCTTCAGGACCATATCATCATAGGGGAAAATGATATGGTTTCCATGCGGGAGATCGGTTTTCTTCATTAGAACACGGCGGAAAGAAAGGAATTTTTCATGGAAACGGAAAAACTTTACTACGCGGACGCGTTCCTCACGGACTTTTCCGCGCGGGTTCTTCAATGCGAACCGCATAAAGGAAACTACCTTGTCACGCTGGACCGTACGGCGTTCTATCCGGAGGGCGGCGGACAGCCCGCCGATTCCGGTACGCTCGGCGGCGCGGCGGTGCTGGACGCGCACGAACGGGACGGCGTGATTCTGCATACCTGTGACCGCCCGCTGGAACCCGGCGCGGACGTCACGGGGCAAATCGACTGGGCGCGCAGATTCGACCATATGCAGCAGCATTCCGGCGAACACATCATTTCCGGCATTCTCTGTGAAATGTTCGACTGTGACAACGTGGGCTTTCATCTGGGCGCGGATACCGTGACCATTGACTACAACGCCGTGATTCCGTGGGAAGCGGCGCTGGAAGCCGAAGCGCGTGCCAACGCCGTCATCTGGGAGGACCGGGAAACGGAAATTACGTTTCCTTCCCGGGAAGAACTGGAACATATGTCCTACCGGAGCAAAAAGGCCCTGACCGGTTCCGTACGAATTGTAACGTTCCCGGAGGCGGACCGTTGCGCCTGTTGCGGGACGCACGTCCAACGCGCCGGACAGGTGGGGCTTGTCAAGGTTCTTTCGTGTCAGAAATTCCGGGAGGGCGTCCGGATAGAGATTCTGTGCGGGAAACGCGCGGTCGACTACCTCTCCGCCGTCTTTGAACAGGACCGCGCGGTCGGACAGCGTCTGTCCGTGAAACCGGTGGAGACCCTTTCGGCGGTGGAACGTCTGGAGGCCGAACTTGCCGCCGTCAAAGAAGAGCTGGCCGCACGCGAACAGGAAGCCTTTACCGCCATCGCGCGCGAATACGCCGGAGCGGGGGACGTCCTTTTGTTCCGGGCCTCCGCGCGTCCGGACAGCGCGCGGCGTCTGGCCGACACGCTCGCCCGGGAGTGCGGCGGACTGGCGGCGGTG
This sequence comes from Oscillibacter sp., assembly GCA_017446225.1. Lineage (GTDB taxonomy): Bacteria > Bacillota > Clostridia > Oscillospirales > Oscillospiraceae > Oscillibacter. The sequence continues at coordinate 12,730 of JAFSRH010000061.1, read as the reverse complement.
TTCGCCGGTCAGGACGGCTCCGGGTACCTCTACGCACTCGTCCGCGCGGACGGTAACGCGGTCGCCGTCAAAGAGATGAACGCCCGTTTGCGCGGCCGCGGCGGCGGGCGTAACGGCTTCGCACAGGGCAGCGTACAGGCCGCGCGCGCCGAGATTGAGACGTTTTTCCGGGAACATCCCGGCCTGAATGCGGGTGAGAGCTGATGCGGATTGTCGTAAAAGTGGGCACTTCCACGCTGACATACGCCACGGGGCGCCTGAATATCCGGCGCGTGGAAACGCTGTGCAAGGTCCTGAGCGACCTTAAGAACGCGGGGAACGAAATGGTACTGGTTTCCTCCGGGGCCATTGGCATGGGTACCGGCAAACTGGGCTTCGCGGAACGTCCGAAAGATATGCCGTCCAAACAGGCGGCCGCCGCCGTGGGACAATGCGAACTGATGTACGTCTACGACAAACTGTTTGCCGAGTACAACCACACCGCCGCGCAGATTCTGCTAACGGCCGAGGATTTGCGGGACGAAAACCGCCACCGGAACTTTACAAACACCATTCTGCGTCTGTTGGAATTGGGCGCGCTCCCGGTCATCAACGAAAACGACACCGTCTCCACGGAGGAAATCGCCTTCGGGGACAATGACACGCTGGGCGCGCTCGCGGCGGTCAGCGTCCGGGCCGATTTGCTGATCATCCTGACGGACATTGACGGCCTCTATACCGCCGACCCCCGGTCCCATCCGGACGCGGTACGCGTCCCGGAAGTGCGCGAACTGACGCCCGAAATCCTCTCATCGGCCGGCGGACAGGGTTCCGCGCTGAGTTCCGGCGGCATGGTCACGAAACTGGCCGCCGCGCGCCTGTGTATGAACGCAGGCATTGATATGCTGATTGTGAACGGCTCCCGGCCGGAAATTCTCTATGAGGCGGCGGACGGGAAATCCGTGGGGACCAGATTTGTGGCGGCCCGGGAAAAAGCCGTTGCCGTCCCTTGACTTTCTTTTCAAAAGCGGTTATTATTTTTGTGGAAAAAGCGGAATTTCCTTATTTTTCCTTGTCGATTGCGAATCATGGAGGGGGAACGGATGATGAGCGGAACGCGTGAGATCCTCAAGGCGGCGAAGGCGGCGGCGCCGGTTCTGGCGGCGGCGTCCCCGGAACAGAAACACCGGGCCTTGCTGGCCATCGCCGACCGGCTTCTGTCGGAACAGGACGCCATCCTTTCCGCAAACCGGGAGGACATGGAACAGTATCAGGACACGTTAGGCGCGGTCATGTCGGACCGGCTCCTGCTGACGCCCGAACGAATCGCGGGAATGTCGGCCGGAATCCGGGACGCGGCCGCCCTGCCGGACCCCGTGGGGCGCGTGCTCCGGCGTACGGAACGCCCGAACGGACTGGTTGTGGAAAAAGTCGCGGTTCCTCTGGGCGTCATCGCCATTATTTACGAAAGCCGCCCAAACGTCACATCGGACGCGGCCGCGTTGGCGCTCAAAGCGGGTAGCGCGGTCATTCTCCGGGGCGGCAAGGAGGCGTTCCGCTCCAACGCGGCCATCGCGCGCGCGATTCGTTTGGGCCTCTCGGACGCGGGACTTCCCCCGGAACTGGCCGGTTTTGTGGAGGATACGTCCAGAGAGAGCGCGAAGGAACTCATGGAGGCCGAAGGCCTGATTGACCTTCTGATTCCGCGCGGCGGCGCGGGCCTGATCCGCGCCTGTATGGAGCGCGCAAAGGTCCCGTGTATCCAGACCGGTACCGGAATCTGTCACATTTACGCGGACGCGGCCGCAAATCAGGATATGGCATTGGACATCGTGGAGAACGCGAAAACAAGCCGTCCGTCCGTCTGCAACGCGGCGGAAGTCCTGCTGGTTCACCGCGCCATAGCGGCGGAGTTCCTGCCCAAACTCCAACGGCGTCTGACGGCCGACCGCGAAGGGCGCGGACTTCCTCCCGTGGAACTGCGTCTTGACGGCCGCGCCGCGGCCCTTATCCCCGGGACGGCGGCCGGGGAACGTGACTTTGACACCGAATTTTTAGATTATATCCTTGCCGTGGCGGTCGTGGACAGCGTGGAGGACGCCATACGCCATATCGCGGCGCATTCCACCGGACACAGTGAGGCCATCGTCACGGAGGACGCGGACGCCGCGGAACGTTTCACGCGGGCGGTCGATTCCGCCGCCGTTTACGTCAACGCGTCCACGCGCTTCACGGACGGCGGAGAGTTCGGACTGGGCTGTGAAATGGGCATTTCCACGCAGAAGCTCCACGCCCGCGGCCCCATGGGCTTGGAGGAGCTGACTTCTTACCGCTATATCGTACACGGTCACGGGCAAATACGCTGACCCGTAAAAAGCCAAAGAACGGAGGAAACAGGCATGAAATTAGCGGGCTTTATCGGTTGCGGAAACATAGGCGGGGTACTGGCCGCCGCCGCTTCCACGCGTGTCGGGGAATGGGAAATCATGGCGGCGGACCACCACCCGGAAAAAACGGAACACTTGTGGAAAGAGTACGGCGTCATTCCGGCGACCGCGCAGGAAATCGCGGAGAAGTGCGCGTTGATTTTCCTTTGTGTCAAGCCGCAGTCCATGGAAAAGACGGCGGAGGAAATCAGTAAGACGCTGGTGATACGTGACAAGCCCTTTACATTGGTATCCGTGGCGGCGGGGATGTCCACGGCGACCATCTCCCAACTTTTTACCGGCTTGCCGGACGCCTGTCCCGTCATACGCATGATGCCAAACACGCCCGTTGCCGTGGGGGAGGGCACCATTCTTTACTGCACCGGTAACGCGGTGGAAGAGGAGACGGAAAACGATTTCTTATCCCTGTTACAACCCGCGGGAAGCGTCATCAGGCTGGAGGAATCGGCCATAGACGCGGGAAGCGCCGTTACGGGATGCGGTCCGGCGTTTGTGTGCCTGTTTCTGGAAGCGGTCATAGACGGCGCGGTACAATGCGGCCTCTCCCGCGCGCAGGCCGAACAATTCATTTTAAAAACCATGCTCGGCACCGCGCAGTTGGCCCTCAAAACCGGACGGGACCCCGCTTTATTACGCGGGGCGGTCTGTTCCCCGGCGGGCAGTACGATTGCCGGCGTGGCGGAGCTGGAAAAACACGCGGTCCGCTTCGCGATTATGGAGGCGGTCCGGGCCGCGTTCGAGCGTACCAAAGAGCTGGACAAATAACGCGTTCAGCGTTCCCAGAGCCGCCGGACGGCGTCCATATTCCGGCCCTCCATGGCGCGGAGGCGTTCGACCATACGGGCCTGCGCTTCGGGGTGTCCGGCGCGGGAGACGGCCCTGTCCAGCAGGGAGCATAACGCCGGTTCCGTGAGGGTGTCCAAGTCGGTAAACAGGTCCTCCCCGAGGTACCGCAGGAACGCCGACACCTTCGGGTCGTAGACCACCCCAACCAGAGGTATCCCCTGACCGGCGGCGAAAATCAGCGCGTGGAGGCGCAGAGACACGATAACTTCCATACGCGACAGCGCGCCGATAATGGTCCCCGTGTCGCCGGCGTCATCCAAAAAGTAGTGCGGGACGCCGTCCAGACTTTGCGCCGCGGGACGGTGCGCGGACGGGTCCTGACGCTTTTCAATGGCGGTAAAGACCGGCGTAAGGCCGTATGTTTCCCACGCGTACCGCGCCGCCGCGCCGAATATCGCCGCCTTCTTGTCGTAGCCCTTCCAGCGCCGCAGGGCCAAGCACAGGTACCGCCCGCGCGGCGGGATTCCGGCCCGTTCAAGCACGGCGTCCACTTCCGCTTCCGGCGCGGCGGTAAGCGTCAGGGCCGGGTCGGCGGAAAGAATGATTTCAGGTTTGTTCACGCGCAAGGCTTCCAGTTCCCGGAGGGAGTCGGATTCCCGCAGGGTGATGGTGTCGGCGCAGTGGTTGAGGATACGCCGCGTCAGGGTCCGGTCGCCGCGGTGCCTGACCGGCCCAATGCCGCAGCCGTACATCAGGACGCGGCAGCCGTGGCGTTTGGCGGCGTGGAGCGTGTAGAGGTAGTACCACAGGCTCCGGCGGCTGGTGGCGTCCTGAATGAGACTGCCGCCGCCGTTGATATACAGCCGCGTCCGGCTGAGGACCCGGTGCATACCGGGCAGGTCGAACATATACAGGGCCTTGACGCCGTTCCGGGCGGCAGTCTCCGCCGGGTCCCGTGACAGAACCGTGATTTCCGATTCCGGCGCGACTGTCCGCACTTCGCGTAAAATCGCGCTCAAAATCGCCTCGTCTCCGGCGTTGCCCAGCCCGTAGGCCCCACAGATTAAAATGCCGTCTCTGCTGTCCGTGTCCGCCACCTCCCGTCACGAAAGCCCCAAAAGATGTTTCAGGTCACGGGTAATCGCCGCGTTGTAGTCGGCCAAGTCATTGTAACGCTTCTCCGCCGGTTTCTCCGCCGCCGACAACGCCTCCACGATGTCCGCGCACCCGCGGATCCCCGGGTTATAGGGTTCCAGATTTTTGGAGATGTACAGCGGCAGTCCGAGGGCCTGCGCCTCCCGAATGACCATGCCCTGTCCCTCATAACGGGACGTGAGCACAAAGCCGTCCATCTTGTCCATATAACAGAACGGGTTCTGCTGATTGCCCAGCAGGGTGACGAAGTCCCGCAGACCAAGGGCGACAATCTGCCGTTGGAGCGCGGCGCGGTCGGGACCGTCCCCGATCAGGTAGAAATGGAAGTCCCGCCGCCGTTCGCGTACTTGCGCCAGATATCCCGCCAACAGGTCGTATCCCTTCTGGTGGCAAATCCGCCCCACGGAACACAGATTGAGCTTGTCCGGGTCGGGATGAAAGTCCACGGGCAAATCCTTCTTGCGGAAGATTTCCTCCGTGTCGATATGGTTCGGGATGGCGGTAATGGCCTTGTCGCGGATTCCGGAAGCGCGGCGGAAGCCGTTGATAATCCCCGGGGAAACGGCCGCGAACTCGTCATAGTAGCGCAGTTTGCCTTTGAAGAAGTGCCACAGAACCCGGTATTTCGGCTCGTTGCGTAGTTTGATTTCCATATCGTTGTGGATCCACATGATTTTTTTCCGCGCCCGGGACTTCAGCGCGCCTACCGCGCACTCGTTCTGGTAGCTGTTAAAGTCAATGGCCACATCATATTCACGTCCGCGCGTGATATCGCCGGAGAGCGCGTAGAGCAGATGAAAGTAGACGAAGCGTTTCAGGGAGGCAAGGCGGGGATTCAGACGGATGACGCGTAAGTGTTCGTGGGCGGGCATATCGAAAAAACTGCCCTCATCGTACAGGTACAGGTCGACTTGACAGGAATCGTAATTGATTTCCCTTAAAATGTTGATCAACGCCTTTTGGATTCCGCCAACGCGCAAATCGGATTGGAAAATCGCAATCTGCTTCATCAGGAACGCTCCTTTCCGGAAAGACTGTCCCACGCGGGGAAGAAACTACTTGTGAAATGATGAAAAGTATTATACAATAGGCGCTGTCCTTTGTCCAGAGGTTCCAGACAAAGGCCCGCCGCGTCAACACGGCGGACCCATTCACATGGAGGCTTGAATATGAAAGAAAAAGCGGCAAAATTGGGAAAGTTCAATGTCGTGGACGTGGCCGCCGTCATTCTGATTGTGGCGGCAGTCGTCTTTGTGGCGTGGAAGGTTCTCCTGTCCGACCGCGATACGGAGGAAAGACCGGTTACCATGACGTACCGCGTCCTGACGGAAGGCGTGTCAAGCGACCTCTACGAGAGCGTACAGCAAAACATTCCGTCCCAGTTGATGGCGTCCGGCAAACTGCTGGACGGCGAGATTTTAGCGGTGGAGCAGGGGCCGTATTACGTCATTGGCACGGACGGGGAGTGGTCGCCGGACCCCCAGCACGTCAACCTGTACTTCACGGTCCGGCACCACACGACCGCCGGGGAAGTTCTGCTCAACAAAGTCGATGAACAGGAAATCCGTATCGGACGCAAAGACTACACCCTTAAAACGGAGTATATCGAGTTCCACAATGCGATTATTCTGGACATTGACTGGGAGTTTTCCGACAACGCGTCCGAGTGAGCGCGTTACTCCGCCGTACGGAGCGCGTCCAGCAAATCCGGGAGCGTCTTTTCAAAGTCCACGCCGTACCACGGTTTCGCGGGGTTGTTGAGCGTGACGCGGATGGTATGGGCCGTGTAGTCCGCCGCGATTTTCACGGCCTCCTCCAGCGTCCGGCCCCGCAGGACCGCGCCCACGCAGACGCTTGAAAACAGGTCGCCGGTGCCGTGGTATACGGCGTCTACGCGCCCGTTCTGGTACTCGAAAAACGTTCCGTTCCGGTGGTCACAGCCCATGACGCCCGTCTTTCCCGGCGCGAGGGACACCCCCGTGAGTACCGATACCGCCGCCCCGAGCGCCGAGAGCTTTTCCAGCAGGGAGACAATATACTCCCGGTCGTAAGTTTCCCGGTACTCCGTGCCGGTCATCAGACAGGCCTCCGTGATGTTGGGCACGATAATGTCGGCTCCCGCGCACAGGCCGGCGTTGAGGGCGGCGTACGCCTGATCGAACGCGGGATAGAGCTTGCCGTTGTCGCCCATCACCGGGTCAATGAACAAAAGCGTGTCCTCCGTGCGGAACATTTCAAAAATCCGCTTCGCGATTTCGATTTCTTCGGCGCTCCCAAGATACCCGGTGTAAATGGCGTCAAAGCGCACGTTTTCGCTCTTCCAGTGTTCGGCAATGGGAAGGAGCTGGTCCGTGAGGTCCCGGACGGTGAAATTCTTGAACATGGTGTGTGTGGACAAAACCGCCGTGGGCAGAATCACCGTTTCCGCGCCCATGGCCGACAGCACCGGCAGGGCAATCGTAATGGAACACTTCCCAAGGCAGGAAATGTCCTGTATGGTCAGGATACGCTTCATTTGCGATCCCTCCTTTCAAAGTCCCATGAGTATACGCTTTCCGGGTCCTTTTTAAAATATCCGGTTTCCGGGTACTTTAAAAGGCCCGACAAAAGCCGTACCCTTTTCGGGGTACGGCTTCCGTTTTCCTGTTCAGTCGGCGACGACTTCTCCGGTCCAGTCCACGATTCCGCCGAACTCGTACGTGTTCGTATAGCCCATGGACGTAAGCAGTTTCGCGGCGTCCACGGCGCGCCGTCCGGCATAGCAGTAAATCAACAGCACCTGATGTCTGTCGGGCAGGGCGTCCAGCTTTCCTTGGCGGATATCGTCCACGGGCACGCAGACCGCGCCCGGGATGTGGCCGCCGTCATATTCGGCCTGTGTGCGGACGTCCACAATCAGGCAGTCACTGTTTTCCATCACCTTCATGGCCTCCGCCTGTGTGAGGGACTTGTAACGCTGTCCGCTCCCGAACATGAGGCAGACCGCGACCAGCGATATCAGCACGCCCGCCACAAGGACGGTCTTTGTCCAGACACCTTTCATTTCTATTCCCACCTTCTTTGACGTTATCCGCGCAGAATTTCCGCTAAAGTCTCCATCATCTTGGAGACGTCAATCGGTTTGGCGATGTGACTGTTCATACCGGCTTCCTTGGCGGCCTGAATGTCTTCCGAAAACGCGTTGGCGGTCATGGCCACAATGGGGACGTTCGCAAGGTCCGGATTATTCAGAGCGCGGATTGCCTTTGCAGCCTCATAACCGTTCATGACCGGCATTTGGATATCCATCAGGACCAGTTGGTAGTCCCCGGGACGGGACGCGGCGATTTTCTCCACGGCGATTTTCCCGTTTTCGGCGGTGTCCAACTGAAAACCCGCCTCTTCCAGTAAAATAGTGGCGATTTCGCGGTTGATTTCGTTATCCTCGACCAACAGGAGCCTGAACTTGCTGAAATCAATATCCGGCATTGTATCGGCGGCGTTTTGCGCGTCCGCCTCCTGTTCCTCCTCCACAATCGGGAACGAGACGCGGATAATAAATTCCGTACCCTTGCCCTGTTCCGTTTCCACTTCAATCGTACCGTTCATCAGGTCCACGATGCTTTTTGTGATGGCCATGCCCAGCCCGGTACCCTGAATGTGTTCCACGGCTTTCGTACGTTCGCGCTCGTAGGCCTCGAAAACGTGCGCGGCGAACTCCGGACTCATGCCCATGCCGGTATCTTTCACGCGCAGTTCGTAAGAGGCGATGCCGTCCGCCGCGCCGGTCTGGATCAGCGTCACGCTGACGCTCCCGCGCTCCGGCGTGAACTTGTAGGCGTTGCTGATGAGGTTCAACAGGACGCGGTTCAGGCGGTTCATGTCGCAGAGGACCGTTCTGTTTGTGACCCCGTCCGCGGTGACGGCGTACGTCAGGCGTTTGGTCTCCATCTGGGTTGTAAACAGGTCCCGGACCTCCTCCAAGCCCTTGACAAGGTCACATTTTTCCGGTTCCAGCTCCATTTTCCCGCTTTCAATGCGGCTCATTTCCAAAACGTCATTGATGAGGGCGAGTAAGTGGCGGCTGGAAGCGTCAATTTTTTTCAGGTAGTCCGACACGCGCGGCGGGATTCCGGCCTCTTTCTGTGAAAGCGTGGTATAGCCTATGATCGCGTTCATGGGCGTCCGGATGTCGTGGCTCATGTTGGACAGAAAGGTGCTCTTCGCGCGGTTGCTCTGTTCGGCCTGTACCTTCTGCACTTCCATGTCCCGCTCGCGCTTCTGCATGAGGGTGTACAGGTTGAACATGATGTAGAGGGAGAACATAATCAGGGCCATTTGCGCCATACTGTTCTTCAACAGGGCGTTGCTGACGTGCTCCATCTGGCTTTCGATGTAGTAAGCGGTATCCTGCTGTTCGACAGGCGAGAGGGAAACGCCGTGTTCGCCCAGCTCCTGATAGTTGTAATCGCTGAGATTGTTTAACACGATTTGCGTAGTGTCCTGTGTGGCCTCCCGGACCCAGAGCGTAGAAATGAAGAGGATCAGGAACATCAGCGTAATCCAGACCACGGTCGACTTCCCGAAGCGTTGCCGGGTATCGCGCTGGAATACGTAGCGGAAGAACAGGAAGCCGAGCACGCTCCACGCCACCAGAATGAGGTACGATTCCGTAGTCAGGGCACTGACAGACCAGAAGTTCGGTACAAGGAAGTACAGGAAGAACAGAAAAGACGAGACAAGTCCGAGCATACCCGTGACCTGTACGCCGAGATGCTCGTTGTCCTTTGCGACCTTATAGGCGACCGCGGACGTATACGCGTAGGCGATGGTGGCGCCGATGGTGTTTACGTCCACAATCCAGCCGATCGCGGTCCGGCCAAAGAAGGGAATCGGGGTGGAAATGGCCATAATGAACAGAATCGCGTTTTCGGGGGCTTTCGCGTTGTTGAGCTTGCCGAACCATTTGGGGAGCAGGTTGTCCCTTGCCATGGCGTAAATCAGGCGGCTGGCCGCGAGGGAGTTTCCCACAAGGCCGGTAATGACCGCCGCCACAATCGTGACGCCCAGAACGAGCAGGCCCGTATTGCCCAAGAGCGCGTGGACGGCGTAGAACACAGGCAGGCCTTTCAGGCCGCTGAGCTTGTCAATATCGCGAATGTAAGTGTCCCAATGGCTGTAACCCGTTGGCAGGACGGAAGCGGCCAGTTCCGCGAGGGTGACGTACGCGAAAATGCCCGTCAGCACGGCGGCAAACAGGATGAGAAACGACTTTTTCGTGGAAAATTTAAACTCCTCCGTTGCGTGCGACACCGACTCAAAGCCCACAAACGCCCACGGAGCCAGCGCCACCACGTTAAACACCTCCGCAAAGGCGTGATGTCCCGGAGCGAAGGCGGGCCTGAAATGCGCGAGACTTCCTCTGGCGAAACAGTCGGCGTGGCGGACGATGAGCGCGCCGCCGCCCACGAGAAGGCCGCAGACCATGATACAGGCCGCGACCGTCTGGATCCGCGCCGAGACCTTGCCGCCGCGAATCGCCGCAAAGCCGAACACTTCCAGCGCCGCAAGAGACAGCATAGCCTCCCCGAAATAGATGTCATACCCGGCAATCTGATAATGAAAGCCTACTTTAAACGTATCGCCCAGCAGATTCCGGAACACCAGCGGCAGGGCCGTGGCGTTCGCCCACGTGATGGCGATGTAGACCAGTATCAGAAACCACGCGCTCAAAAACCCGTGGTCATAGCCAAAGGTATGCTTGACATAGGCAAACGTGCCGCCGGCGTCCGGGTAGCGGTTCATCAGGTAGTGGTAGTTGACGCCGATAATGAGCATGACAACGCCGCCGATGAGCATACCGAGGGCGGTCCCGAGCGGTCCGGCAATCGGAAGGAACGTGGTCCCGGGCATGACAAACGCGCCCCATCCGACCGCGCACCCGAACGAAAGCGCCCAAACATGGAACGGGGACAGGTAACGGGGCAGACGTTCCTTGTCCTCTCCGGCTGGCGTGTATTTGGAAGCGTCCACGAAATCACATCCTTATCTTCTCTTCGCGGAAGGCAATTCCGGGCGTTCCGGAAGGTCCCGGGAAAATTCTCACATTCCAAGTATCATATCATATATGAAAGCGAAAAACAAGTAAAAATTTCAGGGGGAGGGCGGACGAATTTTTCTGGCTTATTTTCCGCAGTTTTATGTAATTTTCTCCATAATCCGAAACTTTTTACGGGAGTTTCCGCATTAAGCGGCGGCCGGAAGGAAAATTTTTGTACAAGAAACACAAAAACAGTCTTGCGAAACGCCCCCCGGAATGGTATATTATCAAATGTATCGCGGATGGGAGCGGACAGCGCTCCCGGGAGGTGCCGGAATGAAAAAAATATTGATTGTCGATGACGCGACATTCATGCGGAAAGTTACCAGCAGAGCGCTCTCTGTGAAATATCAGATTCTTTGCGCCTCTTCCGGACAGGAAGCTGTCCGCATTTACGAGGAAGAACGGCCCGATTTGATTTTGTCCGACCTCTACATGCCGGATATGACCGGTTTGGAACTCCAAAGGACCCTTCAGGACCAGTACCAACGGGTCGTGCCTTTTGTGTTCATCACGTCCGATGAGCGCGAGGAGAACGAGAGCCGCGGACTGGAGGCCGGCGCGATTGACTATATCCGCAAACCCTTCAAGCCGGAAGTCCTGCTCCGGCGCGTTGACAACGCCATGAGGCAGATCGAAAACGCCGAACAAATCCGCGGTCTGCGCACGGTGCTGGAAACCGACCCCATGACCGGCCTTTTGAACAAAACCTTTGTCCAGAAAACCCTCTCGGACGTCTGCGCGAAAGAAACCGGCGTCCTGATGATGATTGACCTTGACAGTTTTAAACTGGTCAATGACCTTTACGGCCATGCCATGGGCGACAAGGTCCTGATCCGCTTCGGGGAAATCCTGCGTTGCATTATCCGTACTTCCGACGTGGCCGGGCGTGTCGGCGGGGATGAATTTATCGTTTTTTGCCGCGATGTGCGCGATGAGGCCCTGATTGAACAGAAGTCCCTCCAAATTAACGCCATGCTGTTGGAGGCGGCGAAAGAATTGATGGGCGCGGATATGAATATCCCGCTGGGCGCGTCCATTGGGGCGGTCATGGCCCCGGACGAAGGGACCGATTTTCAGACGCTGTCCGAAAAGGCCGACAAGGCGCTCTATCAGGTCAAACAGAACGGCAGACACGGCTACGCCGTGTTCCGGGAGCGGTTTCTGTCCGAGCGGAAGCCGGACGGCGGTTCCCATACCATGGAGGGAATCCGCATGATTTTGGGGGAGCGCAACCGTCAGCGGGGCGCGTACGCGCTCGGCTTTGAGAATTTCCGGATCATTTACCGCTTTCTGGTCCGGACCATTGAGAACTACCACCGGAAAATGGAACTGGTCCTCTACACGCTCAACGGGGACGCGGAGACCATAGACCGTTTCGGGGAAATTCTGGGCCGGAATCTGCGCCGGAGCGATGTCTATACCAAAAACGGCGCCAACCAGTATCTGGTGCTCCTGCTGGAAATCCAGCCGGACGACATTGACATTGTACAGCGCCGGATTCTGACCAACTGGGACAAAGAAGGCATGGGTGACCGGTTACAAATCACTTCCGAAAGTGTTCCGCTTCAGTTGTAACGCCGGAAAGGAGATGTTGACATTGATACCGTTTCTCGCTGTTCTGCCGTCCGTCCTGCTGATCGCCTACACGTACAGGAAGGACACCATCGAAAAGGAGCCGCCTTCCCTGTTAATCCGCCTCTTCGGCTGGGGCGCGCTGACGGTTATCAGCGCGATTGTACTTGGGGCCGTCTTGGAGATTGTCGCGGAAGCGCTGGTGGAGCGTGACACCATGGCATGGCTCATCCTTGACAACTTCCTCATGACCGCGCTTGTGGAGGAAGGCGGGAAGTATTTCGTCCTGAAATGGCGGACGTGGAAGTCCCCCCACTTCGATTACATCTTTGACGGGATTGTGTACGCGGTCATTGTCTCGCTCGGGTTCGCCACCGTGGAAAACATTCTGTACCTGTCGGACGGCGATTTGTCTACGGCCGTTATGCGGGCCGTGTTCTCCGTGCCCGGGCACGCCGTCAACGCCGTGTTCATGGGTTCGTTCTACGGACTCGCAAAACGCTTCGACCTCGCCGGGGACGCGCGCAAATGCCGCGCTTATCTCCGCCGCGCCCTGTGGGTCCCGACCCTGATTCACGGCTTCTACGACTTCTGTCTGTCTACGGGGGACGCGTTCTTTATTTGCGTGTTCTTCGTCTTTGAAATCGTGGTCACGGTTTCCGCGTTCCGGCGCGTGCGGAAGTTCTCCCGGGAGGACGCCCCCCTTGTG
>JAFSRH010000060.1 GCA_017446225.1 Oscillibacter sp. | reverse complement strand
TCCGGAAGTCGCCCGTACCTGTCCGGGACGCGCTTGCAGTACGCCGTCCTCCCACCAGAGATTGACAATTTCCGGGGACTCGTTGTCTTTGAGGTTGATTTCCGCGTCCCGGATGTTCAGTCCGCCGTTGAGCGCCCCGAAACGGAACGTGTGGACAGTCCTTGGCTTGGGCATTTGTTTCAAGTTTACGAAAGCCATTCCATACCTCCGAAGTCGTACGCCGGACGGACTTCCGTGTACTCCGCGCGAATCCGTCCCCCGGCCAGACGGTTCAGGAACGTTTCAAACTCGTTCATCAGCGCGGCGTACAGAAATTCGTTTTCGTCCGCAACCAGATACGCCGCCGCGTAATAGCACGCGGTCTGGATCCACCCTTCCGGCGCGAATAACTCGTATGTGTCGGGCGGGGTCTGCGGGAGTTCGTCCGGGAGCGCCTGTCCGAACGGGTCCAGCGTCAGGCTGATTTGTTTCAGCGCCGCGTTGATCAGATTTGGGATCCGTTGGATACGGTCGGCCTGCTGGTTATACGCGGGGGAGACCGGTTCCCCCGCAATGCTGTAACGGTTGATCAGTTCCAGCGTAAACCGTTTGATTTGCGCGTAAGTCATCCCAGTCTCCCCCGTTTCCTCAGGTGGGTTCCGGACTTGCCGGACCTTCCGTAAACGCGCCGTTCGGCGCGGTTCCGTGATAGAAAATGGCCTTTTTCTTTTCGTTGAGCACGAACACGTCATAGAGTACGCGTCCCTCCACGAGCCAGCCGGAAATGCCGGGCGGGTCAATATGGGTCTTGTGTTCGTTCAACTGTTTGGGACCACAGGCGGCGACAGGGTGCGTCAGAAGGAACACGGCTCCGGTCGGCAGTCGGGACGCCGGAACTTTGACAATTTTTACGCCGTCCACCTCTCCCATGATTCCGCGGTCCACCATCTCCTTGGACCGCTGGGACTGAATCATAAAGGACGGGTCCTGTTTCAGCAGATTGGCGTACTTGTACGAACAGAAGCACACGCGCCCGCTGTCCGGAACGTTCGCGTTTCCTAACGCCTCCTGCGCGTTCAGGAACAGTTCGTAGGCGTTCTGCTTGGTGGCGGCGGTGGTCGCGGTCTGGCCGGTGCCGGTGATGTTCAGTCCGGCGTTGCCCGCGGCGGCGTTCGCCAGCGTCCAGAACGCGTAACGGTCGTACTCCGGAATGACGACTTCCCGCAGTTCCCTCGCCAGCGCGCGTCCGGCGTCCATGGTCATCTGCGTCTGGGTCTTGTCGGCTTTGTCAATGACGAAGGCAAACGAACGGTCACGCGTCACGGTCAGTTCCTGCACCTCGTTCGTCAGGTTTTGCGGGGCGCCGTACCGGTTAGAGGACCCGGTCCGGTTATAGTTGCTCAGGGGGACGGTCGGAATCGAATAGACGTTGACCGTCCGGACGCCCTGAAAACTGTAGTCATTGTTCAGGGCAAGGTTGGCTTGAGACGTGCGGGAAAACCGTTCGTCCACTTTGGGCGCGTATTTACTCGCCAGATTTACGGTAGCGGTCGGCATATCGCCTTACCTCCTTTATCGTTTCATTACCATTCGGTTACTGTTCGGTTACCATTCGGAGTCGAACCCCTTCATAAACGGGTCCGGTTGTTCGGGCGCGGCCCCGTTGGAGCCTTTGACCGGCGCGGCCGCCCGGTTGGAGACGTCTTTCTTCATGGCGTCCAGTTCCTGCCGTAATTGCGTGATGGTCTTTTTGTCCTCGGCGGCCCGGTAGGCGGAATAGGCGTCCTTGAGAGACTTTCCGCCCATGAACTCCCGCATTACGCTTTCGGGCATTTCGGTCGCGTCAGGGTAGAGCGTCCGCAAGTCCGTCAGCGCGGCGCGGAAGTCCGTGGACGGCGTTTCCGGCGCGTCCTCCAGCGGGTAGTCCTTTCCGCCGCACTCGTTCCGCGCAATCATCCGCGCAAGGGTTTCGTTACCCGTCAGGCCAAGCTGTTCCTCGTAGACTTTCCGGTACTTCTCCGCGTTCCGCCGGTCCTGCTCCCCCTCATAGAGCGCCTTATAGTCCGGTTCGGGTCCGGACGGCGTTTCCGGTTCGGGTTCCGGGCCGGTATCGCCTTCCGGGGGCGTCTCCGGTTCCGCCGGCTCGGGTTCGGACGGCGTTTCCGGTTCCGGTTCGCCGTCCGGAAGAAGCGGCTCGTCCCCCCATGTGTCCATGACTTTTTCCTGTTCGTCCATATCGGTACTCCTTTCCAGAATTGGATTAGCGGTTCATACGAATGTTTCCCACGGCGCGGACGGCACGTTTCGCGGTACCCGGCAGACGGTCCAGTGCCGTTTGCATGGAAGTCGGCAGTCCGGCTTCCGGCGGCAACGGTCCGCCCATGGACGGCCCGCCGCCCAACGCCGCCGCGTCCGTCCCGCCGCCGGTTTCCAGTTCCCGGATCAGCTCATCTTTGCGCGGCACCAGCTTGTCGGGGACGCGTTCCAAGTATTGGACGGCTGACAGCATTCCGTCACGCCTCAGGTTGTCCAGCGTCTGGGTCATGGCGATTTCACTGAAGTAAGTGGTCGCGCCCACGTCCACGCGGAGATTCAGCCACAGGTCTTTGAACTGTCCGAAGTCGAAGAAGTCCACGACTTTGTCGCGTACGGTCCGCGTGGCGAACAGGCCCGTTGCGGGGTCGATTTGCGCCGCGCCGTCCGGACCCGTCACAAGGTCCTCGT
>JAFSRH010000059.1 GCA_017446225.1 Oscillibacter sp. | reverse complement strand
TTTCATGGCCTGTTCCATGACCGCCGGAATCAGTTCTGAAAAACTTCCGATATTGTACTTGCTCAGATTTATCTCATATGCTATACTCATTTTACTCGCCTGCTTTCTGTGTTCTCGACAATCACATGATACCACAGGCGATGCCGGAGGACTACCCATGCCCCCCGGCTTTTAGTTTATTTATTTACTTGCCAAGAAAAACTTTACACATACGGTCGCGGAGGACTTCGGACAGTAACCGTCTCCCGCGCGCCGCCCCGGCCTTATCATCAGGAGGGGCGGCTGTCCCGATTTTTTCGCACGTTCCCTTCACACATATTCCGGAGCATGATCCGACATCCGGCGCATACTCTTCACTGTGAAACGGACGCGGCCGCCTCAGAAATTTGCCTTGACAGGCCTTCTTTTATATGCTATGTTATACGTCCTACAAAGAGACAGGGGGGAAGCGCAATGGAACAGTCACCGAGTTATTTAAAGAATCTGAAAAAAGAATCCGTTGTGCAGAGCGTCATTAACGTTCTGACGGACGCCATGCGCAACAAGGAACTCAAGCCCGGGGATAAAATTCCGCCGGAACCCGAACTCGCGGCTTCTCTGGGAATTGCCCGGAGCAGTGTCCGGGAAGCCATTAAAATCCTGACCTATCTGGGCGTGCTGGAAAGCAAACGTTCCGAAGGCACGTTTGTCTGTAACGGGTTCAAGGAAAGCATGATTGACCCCATGCTCTACGGCATTATTCTGAATCAGGATTCTTTCGAGAACCTCATGGAACTGCGGGAAATGACAGAGGCGGGCGTCATGCGCCTTGCCATTCTGAAATACGATGAGGCCGAAATGCGGGTACTGGAAAAGCGTCTGGACGATATGCGCGCCGCCCTGACGCGTGAGGGCGACACCGTGGACGAGTTTTTCCGCGCCGATAACGCCTTTCATGACCAGATTTCCCAAATGGGCAAAAATCCGCTCGCGGACAAAATCGGGCGCGTTGTCCGGACCCTGACCCACGCCATGCGCTACGAGACCGTGTCCGCCATGATTCACAGCGGCCGGGGCGCCGAACTGCTCGCCGCTCATGAGGAACTCTGCGGAGCGTTGAAAAATCACGATTTAAGCAACGTGGAAAAGATGGTACGCGACAGTTACTTTGGAGAAATTCTTCAGAATCCGTCCTCAGAAAACAAGTGAGCGCGGCTTGCGCCGTCACGGGATTTTTCACGGCGGACGCTTGACATGGTTTTCATTTCATGATACCCTGTTTCCGTTGCGTTGTTCGGGAAGCCGGACAATGTAACGGAATCTGTTTGTATGGGGGTCCTTCATGAATTACATCTTTCAGTTTTGCCGCATTTTGGCGGTATGTTTTCTGGGAGAAGTCCTTGCCCATGCGCTCCCGTTTCCGATTCCCGCCAGCGTGTACGGCTTGGTACTGCTCCTGACCGCCTTAAAAGCCGGAATCTTCCGTTTGGAACAGGTCCGCGCGGCCGGAAAATTCCTGATTGCGATTATGCCCATGCTCTTTATCCCCGCCGCCGTGGGCGTCATGGAACTGTGGGACGCCCTCGGCGCCATGCTGATTCCGTGCGTCATTGCCACGGGGCCGATTACCATGTTTGTCATGGGCGTGACCGGTATCGTGACGCAGAACGTGCAACGCCGTATCGGAAAGAAAGGGGCCAAGTATGACAGCGTTTCTCGTTGAGTTTCTGGGGTCCATGTCCACATGGGGCGTGTTACTCTCGATAGGGGCCTATGGTCTGGGAATGTTTCTCCAACGCCGGAGCGGTCAACAGTGGCTCAACCCGCTTCTGTTGGGCAGTATTCTGATCATAGTTCTTTTAAGCGCCCTGCGCGTCCCCTATCCGGACTTCAAGTCCAGCGCGGCGCCGGTGAGCTATCTGTTACTGCCCGCGACCGTCAGCCTTGCCATTCCCCTGTACGAGCAGTGGGAACTCCTCAAGAAGAATACCGCCGCCATTCTCATTGGGTGCCTCTCCGGCGTGATTGCCAGTCTGGGAAGTATCGCCGCAATGGCTTGGATTCTGCGTATGGAGCGCGTACATTCCGCCACGCTTCTGCCGAAATCGGTCACAACCGCAATCGGCATGGACGTGGCCCAGACGCTGGGCGGTATGGCCCCCTTGGCGGCCGCGGCCATCATCCTGACGGGCATTGCCGGGAATCTGATTGCCGAATGGCTGTTGAACGCCTTAAAAATCAAGGAACCGCTGGCCAAGGGAATCGCGATCGGGGCCTCTTCCCACGCAATCGGCACGGCGAAGGCGTTGGAATTAGGGGAGGTCGAGGGCGCGATGAGCGGTCTGGCCATTGCCGTGGCGGGCGTGATGACCGCCGTGCTGGCCCCGATTGTCGCCGTTTTACTGCCGTAATCGTGCCCGTTACTGAGAACTTATCAGAGCGGGATACTTAACGCTGTCAGCAAAGTTCGGAAAGGAAGGTTCATGATGTCAAAGAATCTAATCATCTACTACTCCCGGAAGGGACAGAACTATGTCAACGGCTCCATTGTCAGTCTGAAGAAGGGCAACACGGAAGTCGCGGCGGAGTTTATCCGGAAAGCCGTGGGCGGGGAGCTCTTCGAGATTGAGACGGTCAAGGCGTATTCCGCCGATTACATGACCTGTACGCAAGAGGCGCAGGCGGAGCTTCGCGCGGGGGAGCGTCCGGAACTGAAGCGGTATTTGGACAGCGTTGCGGGGTATGACAACGTGTTTGTATGCGGTCCCTGCTGGTGGGGAACGTTCCCCTGCGCGGTGTTCAGCCAGTTGGAGCGGCTGGACTGGACCGGAAAAAAAGTGTTCGCGCTCATGACCCACGAGGGAAGCGGACTGGGCCACTGTGAACGCGATTTGAAAAAAGTTTGCGCCGGCGCAACGGTCGGCAGAGGGATCGCCGTCCGCGGCGCGGACGTGGCGCGCAGTGAGGGCGCGGTCGCGGCTTGGGCGAAACAGTGCGTGTGAAGGCCGACCGCGCTGATTGCGGAAACAATGACGCGGCGGCTCCGACAGGAAATCACGCCGGCGCCTGTTGACCGGAACAGGCGGACATTCGCCGTTTTCTTACAGAGAACGCGCCGCAACGCGCGTTCTCTGTCTTTCACTTTTTCCGGTAAAAAATGGTATGTAAAAAAATCGTGGACAAACGCTCCGCTTTAGCGTACAATAGAAGGCGTAACACTGAACCATCACGCGGGAGGACGAGAATGGACACATACGCACAGAGGGCGGCGGAAGTCGTCCGGCAAGTTGAGCGGGCGCTTTTCGGGAAGGCACGGGAAATTCGGGAAGTTCTGCTTGCGGTTCTGGCCAACGGGCATATCCTGCTGGAAGATATCCCCGGCGTGGGGAAAACGACTTTGGCAATGGCGTTCTCCAAGACGCTGGATTTGGAGTACAGGCGGGTACAGTTCACGCCGGATGTGCTCCCGTCCGACCTGACCGGTTTTTCCGTCTACCGGCGGGAACAGGAGGCGTTTGTATATCAACCGGGCATTGTGTTCTGTAACCTGTTGTTGGCGGACGAACTGAACCGCACATCCCCGAAAACACAGTCCGCCTTGCTCGAGGCCATGCAGGAGGGACAGGTCACGGCGGAGGGCGTGACGCGCAAACTGCCGGAGCCGTTTCTGGTGATTGCCACGCAGAACCCGCTCGGCAGCGCCGGGACACAGCCGCTTCCGGAATCGGAGGCGGACCGCTTCGCCGTGTCGCTGTCGCTGGGCTACCCGGATTTGGAAAGCGAACTGTCCATGGCGCGTTCGGTGGGCGTCACGCGGCCCGTGGACGCCCTGTGGCCGGTGCTCTCCCGCGCCGAACTGCTGGCCATGCAGACGGCGATTCATGACGTTTACATCCATGAGAAGGTGTACCGCTACCTGACGGAACTGGTCCGGGCCACGCGGAATCATGTCAACGTTGCGCAAGGGGCCGGACCCCGCGCAACGATCGCGTTAGTGAAGCTCTCCAAGGCGGCGGCATGGTACGAGGGGCGCGACTTCGTGACCCCCGCGGACGTGCTGGAACAGTTTCCGTATGTCGCCGCCCACCGCCTCACGCTCAACGCCAACGCCCTGACGCGGCACATCACCGTACGGGAAACGCTCCAACAGATTGCCGGATCGGTCCGGAAGCCGCCTATCGAGGCACGCCGATGACCAGACAGGGAACTTGGCTGTTATTGGTCGCGCTGACGTGGTATCTGGCCGGGATGTTCCGTACGCTCCCGATAGCCGTATTACTGTTGTCGGAACTGGTCTTACTGGCGGTAATGGCGGCGTTGTCGGCGTACTTCCGCGCCACGCTGGACGCCGATTTCCCGTCCGGCGCGGTATTCGGGGAGAAAGGCCGGGACTGCCCGTGCCGGGTACGCCTGAACGCGCGCGGCCGCCTTCCGGTAGGCCGTCCGCGCCTGACGCTGGCCCTGTCCTACCCCTCACAGCGCCGGAAAACCGTCCAACGCTTCTACGGCGGCGCGGAACCCGGACGGGAGACGGAAGTCGAATTCTATGTGCGTCCGCCCTACTGCGGCCCGCTGAACATTGAGCTTCGGCAGATTCTGACTTGGGACTACCTCTTCCTCTTCCCCGCCAAACACCGGAAGCGCGAACATATGACGCTGGCGGTCCTGCCGCCGCCGCGCGCGTTGCAAATACGGTCCCTGTCTTTTTCGGCGCCTTCCGGGGGAGAGACCCGCGCCGCCGTTTCCGTGCCCCTGAGCGGGATTTCCCCGGAAGCGCGGGACTTGCGCGAATACCGCCCCGGCGATTCCGCGCGCTCCATTCACTGGAAACTCAGCGCCCGGACCGGCCAACTTTGGAGCCGTGACTATGAGGAAGAAAAGGAACTGCGCTTTACCCTGCTTTTGGACCTCTCCGCGAACCCGCGTACGCCTCCCGAACACTGGGACGCGTTCTATGAAATTCTCTCCGCTATCCTCTTCGGACTTCTCCGCCACAGAAGCGCGGTCCGCGTTTTCTGGCGGGACGGCTCCCGGGACCTGCAACGGGACGTGACCGACACGGCAAGCGGACAGGCGTTTTTTCTGCGTCTCTACCGCTCCGGACCTCCGTCCGGAACCCCGGAACCCGTCCTGACAGATTTCACTTTCAATACGAAACTGCTCTGGACGCGCGGCACGGAACCGCTTTTTCAGTTCCACGCCTCCGGCGCGCTCCGTGAAATTACGGAACAAGTCTTTGTCCTCTGACGGAAAGGAACGCCTATGGCGAAACAGGCAAAAATTATTGTGCATACGGGCCGGGAAGCCTCCGAACCGCCCGCGGTCGCGCACCTGCTTCTCTTGCTCTCCGGCGTGTGCGCCCTTCTCCTGCCCATGGCGGACGGCCTGCGCTACTCGCTCCCCCGTACGCTTTTACTGGCGGTGTCCCTGTGCGTCTGCCTCTGGACCGTGGCGCGTATCGGCTGGCGCTGGGCGGTCCTGTGCTCCATGCTCTGCGCGGCGTTATGGTGCGCGGCCTGCGTGCTGTTGCAAGAGGAACTGTCCGTACAGCTCACGGGGGCCGTACGCCTCCTCCTGCTCACCCATGAGGACGGTTACACCGTCCCCTTTGACCTCGCCGCCGCCTTGCTGGCCGTTCTGCTGGTCCTGCTCTTTTTCAGCAGTGAGCTGTTGATCGGCAGTCACGTGATACCGTATACTTTGACGCTGTCCGTTTTTCTGCTCGGCCCCCTGATCGGCCTTTACCCGTCACTGGAAGCGGGCATTCTTGCCCTGCTCTTCCAGTTCTCTTACTGGGCTATGAACGGGTCCGGTATGCGGCAGAGCAACTTTGACTTCGCGCTTCCGTCCCGCGCGCGCCTGACCGCGCGGACCGGCGGGACCATGTTCCTTACGCTCCTGTTCGTCCTGCTGTTGGCCGTGCCTCTGGCCATGCGGGACGATGAGCGGCTCTACGCCCCCGCTTACGCCGTGGAAGGCCTTTTAAAGCGTTCGATCAGCCGTCTGAACGGCTCGGACGCCATCCCAACGGCAAGCGGAAGCCTCAACCGCGGCAACCAGTACCCCACCGGCACAACGCACCTGATTCTTACCGCCGACCGGAAACCGTCAAAGCCGGTCTATTTACGCGGTTTCTCCGGCGGAGACTACCAGTTCAACGGCTGGGACTGGAACATGGAAGCGGAAGTACAGATTTTTCGGGACATGGCCTCCGAATGGGCGGCGGGGTGGCCGTCCTCCGCGGGACAGGTCGATGTGCTCACGGGCGGACTTTACCGGCAGTTCGAGGGGATGTACTGGCGGCGGAACTTCGTCTCCCATCCGGACGCGCCGGAGAGCGTCCATATGACCGTACAGAACAGCGACCACGAATACCGGGACAATTACTGTCCCTATTACAGCGTGTGCGGACAGGAACCGCTCCGCTTTATCAATCGCAGCATTGACGGGCCTGTGTTCAGCTTCTACGAGCCGGACGACCTCAAGATTAACTGGGACACCCCGGACGCAAAGACCGATTTATGGATTGAGGATCATTATCAGCGGCATTGCCTGAGCGCCTACACACGGGTTCCCGTGGAACGTGTGCCGCGTCTGGCGAAACTCTGCCGGGACCACCCGCTGACCGATACGAATGAAATTACGGCCTTTATCCTGCACACTCTCCAAAGCCGCGCCTCCTACTCCCTGACGCCCGGCTGGACCCCGTTCAACCGCGACATGGTCGAGTATTTCCTGTTCGACAACGGCCTTGGCTACTGCCAGCATTTCGCATCGGCGGCCACGCTGATGTACCGCCTTTACGGCGTCCCGGCCCGTTACGCCACGGGCTATATCGCCATGCCGGAAGATTTTTTCAACGTCCGGAATATGCTTTCAAGCGAATTCCCATATTCCGGGGACGAAGAAGGGCCGTATGCGGCGCTTTTGAGCGACTTTTCCGCCCACGCGTGGGTGGAAATCTTCCTTCCGGGGTACGGCTGGACGCCCGTGGAAGTGACCCCCGCCGCGGATGGCAGTATCACCGCCGACTACCCCGGGCTGAATCTGGATTTGCTCGCACAGCGTCTGGCCGACTGGAATTTCACGTTTCCGACTTCGGACAGAAGCCGCGCTACCGACCGCCGGGAAGAGTCCCTTGTCCTCTCCCTGACCACGGGCCTGAACCGGCGGACCCGGAAAACCGTACTGGACACGCTGAAAACGGCGCCGTTTCTTCTGTTGCTTCCGGCGGCGGCGGGACTGCTCTACCGGAGACGCCGCCGGCTGTCGCGGTTCGCGGAGGCCGACTGCCGGGTATCGTTCGGGCGGCTGTTGTCCATGACACGCTTCGCCGGTCTGCTGACGGACTGTGACGGACAGGAAGCGGACTTCCCGGAACGTCTGTCGGCGGCGGTCCCGGCGATATCGGAGCCGGAAGCGGTACGTCTGCGCGGTCTCGCGGAGGCCGCCGCGTACGGTCCCGACACGCTCCCGGAAGAGGCCCACGCGTTCGCCCGGACGCTTTGCGAACGCGCCGCGCGTACGTTGTACGGCGGGCTGAACTTCCGGAAGCGGCTCCTGTTCCGCTGGCGCTACGGCCCATAACGAAACCGCCTGACCGGTAACCGGTCAGGCGGCGTTTTAGCGTTTCGCGGTTCAGCCGTACGCGCTGATGGTGCAGTGCATAAAATACTTGAATCCCAGCGGGTTGGAGTAGAAGCCTTCCACGCTGTCACTGAGCATATACAGGTCGGTGTAGAAGTACAGCGGCGCGATACAGCCCGTGGACATCAACAGGTCCTCGGCCGCGTGCATGAGGCGGTAACGGGTGTCGTTGTCCGTACAGGTCTTAATGGCGCTGATGAGCACATCGTACGTTTCCGCCCAAGTGCCGTGGTCGTACGTGTTGTCGGGCCACGCCGCCACCGGGTGCACGTCATCGGGAATGCCCACATCCCGCAAGTCCACGCCGTAGGCAATCACGGAGGCATGGTCGCCCCGGCCAAACTGTACGTCATTGTTTCCGGAGTTGGTCGTCCACATATCAAGGAAACAGATCGGGTCGTTGTAATCGGCCAGCCAGCCGTTCCGGGCAATGGAGTAATCGCCGTTTTTCCGGGTGTTCAGGAAGGTTTTCCACTCCTGATTCTCCAGATTGACGGTAATGCCGATTCCGGCCATGGCGGATTGCAGATACTCGGCAATGGCTTTGTGTCCCTCGTCCGTGTTGTACAGGTACGTCAGGGAGGGGAAGTCGGTAAAGGTCTGGGAGGCCTCATCGAAGGTGTAGTATTTTTTCAGGGTCTCGACCGCGGCGGCGTAATTGCTCTCAATGGCGTCCGTGGAGACGTCATAATAGCCGACAAAGGCGTCACTATGTCCGGCGTTCCGGTAGAACTCGGTTCCATCGGGTTCGGTCATGCCCATGGCCACGAAGGAAGACGCGGGGACCTGTCCGCCCTGTGAAATATCCTCTACAATATAGTTGCGGTCGAAGAGCAGAGCAATGGCGTTACGGATTTCCGCTCTTGCGGCCTCGGCCTCCGCGCCGGTCAGGGTACTGGACGCCGGAAGAATGTCCTCGTTGATGTTCCAGCAGACGTAATACGTGCCAATCTGGCCCGTAACCACGAACTGAGTCGGATATTCTTCTTTCAGCTTGGGGATTTCATTGGTCGGTATGCTGTCAATCAACTGCCAGCTTCCGTTCTGGAAGTTGGAGAGCATATTGTTGGCGTCATCGGAGAGGTAGAATTCCAGTTTGTCCATGGTGACGGAATCGGCGTCAATATAAGTGGTGCTCTTTTCCATGGTAATCAGGCTGTCATGCGCCCAGTCGGTGATGGTGTAGGGGCCGTTACAGATCAGGGTTTCCGGCTTGGTGGCCCAACTCTCGTCCGCTACCACGTCCTCTCGGACCGGCATATAGGCCGGGAACGCTAACAGCTCGTTCCAGTAGGAGACCGCGTTGTAGAGGGTGACTTGCAACGTCCGCTCGTCAAGGGCTTCCACGGACAGTTTCGCGTCAGGGTTGACGGGATTTCCGTCCGCGTCCGTCTCCCAGATGTCGTTGTAGCCCTGCACGACCTCGAACATATAGCAGTAGTCGGCGGCAAGGGACACGGAGGCGGCGCGGTTCCACGAGTAGACGAAATCGGCGGCGGTGACGGGCTGTCCGTCCGACCACTGCAAGCCGTCCCGCAACGTATAGGTATAGGTTACGGTGCCGTCCTCGTTCGTGACGCCCTCGGGGAGTTCTTCCGCGGCGTCCGGGGCGATTGTCAGGTTGCCATCGTCCGACTGCGCCCACTTGGCCAGACCGGAAAAGAGGTGGATAATCAGGGTTGCGCCGTCCACGGAGGAATTGAGGGCGGGGTCAATGGAGTCCGGCTCGGACGCCAGACATACCGCCAGCGCGCCGTCGGAGGCGGCCACGTTGACCGGTTCGGCCTCATCGCCGCCGGCGCCGGTATCGGCAGTCCCGGCAGTCCCGCCGCCTCCGCCGCCGCACGCGGCCAGAGAGAGCGTCAGGCACAGGGCCAGAAGCAGTGCAAGAGATTTTTTCATTCTTTCAGTTCCTTTCCAATATATTTTCAAACCGCGAAGGCGGATTTGAACGTTATGTTCAGTCGTTCAGCGCGTCAATTCTGTGACAGGCGGCGAAATGCCCCGCCGACACCTCCCGAAACTCGGGCATTTCCGCGCCACAGGCTTCCGTGGCGTAGGCGCAGCGCGTCCGGAACGGACAGCCGGACGGCGCGTTTAACGGACTTGGGATGTCGCCGGTCAGAACAATCCGCTGATTGGCTCTCGCCGTTTTGGGGTCGGGCTGAGGGACCGCCGACATCAGGGATTTTGTGTAGGGGTGTAACGGCCGCTCGTAAATCTCGGCCGCGTCCGCCAGTTCGACCATGCGCCCCAGATACATGACCGCGATCCGGTCGCTGATGTGGCGCACTACCAGAATATCGTGCGCGATAAACAGATAGGTCAGGCCCATTTGTTCCTGCAGCTCATCGAACATATTGATGACCTGCGCCTGAATGGACACATCGAGCGCGGAGACCGGTTCGTCACAGACAATGAAGTCCGGGTTCAGGGCCAGCGCGCGGGCAATGCCGATTCTCTGCCGCTGTCCGCCGGAGAACTCGTGCGCGTAGCGGGCGGCGTGCTCGCTGTTGAGGCCGACACGGTTCATCAGGTCCAGAATTTTTTCCTGCCGTTCGGCCGGACTGCCGTAGGACTTATGAATGTCCAGCGGCTCCCCGATAATGTCGGAGACGGTCATACGGGGGTTCAGGGACGAATACGGGTCCTGAAAGACCATGGTCGCCTTCTTGCGGAACTCCGTGATGTCCGCTTTCGACCTGACCGGACTGCCCTTGTACAGAATTTCGCCGCCGGTGGGCTTGTAAAGGCGTAACAGCGTACGGCCAACGGTGGTCTTGCCGCACCCCGATTCCCCGACAAGGCCTAACGTTTCCCCCTTCCGGATGGAGAACGACACGCCGTCCACGGCCTTCAGGGGCTTCGTGCGGAACATCCCCACCAGTACCGGGAAATACTCTTTCAGGTCCCGGACCTCAATCAACGGTTGTTCGCGTTCTGTGGCTTTCATGCGTACGTCCCCCCTTGTGCCGCTTCCATCTCCGCCTTGACGTTCATCCAGCACGCCGCCTGATGGTCCTTGTTGATTTGCTTCCGCTCACAGCGTTCCGTCAGGCAGATTTTCATAGCGTTTTCACAGCGCGGCGCGAACGGACAGCCCTTCGGCATATTCAACAGGTCAATCGGCGTGCCGCTGATGGGTTTCAACCGGGTTCCGGCCGTCCCGGCGGTCGGAATGGAGCGTAACAGGCCCTTGGTGTACTCGTGGCGCGGATTGTAGAAAATTTCGTCCGCCGTGCCCTGTTCGCAAATCGAACCGGCGTACATGACAATGACCTCATCGCATAACTGCGCCACTACGCCCAAGTCGTGCGTAATCATGATAATGGCCATGCCCAATTCTTCCTGAAGCGATTTCATCAGCTCCAGAATTTGCGCCTGAATCGTCACGTCAAGCGCGGTGGTCGGCTCGTCCGCGATCAGGATGTCCGGCTCACAGGCCAGCGCCATGGCAATCATAATCCGCTGGCGCATACCCCCGGAGAACTCGAACGGATACTGACGGATCCGCTTTTCCGGCTCGTTGATGTTCACCAGACGCAGCATTTCCACGGCGCGTTCTTTGGCCTGTTGCCGGTCGCGGTTCGTGTGAAGCAGAATGGCCTCCATTAACTGGCGGCCGATGGTGTACGTGGGATTCAGGGACGTCATGGGGTCCTGAAAAATGATCGAAATCCGGTTGCCGCGGATGGTTTTCATGACTTTTTCCCCGGCGTTGACGAGTTCCTGTCCGTCAAAGCGGATGGAGCCGGAGATGATTTTCCCCGTACGTTCCAGAATCTGCATAATAGAGTACGCCGTCACCGATTTTCCGGAGCCGGATTCCCCGACAATGCCCAGCACTTTCCGGCGGTCCAGATTGAACGAAACCCCGTTGACGGCCTTGACTTCACCGGCGGGCGTGAAAAAGGATGTATGCAAATCCTTGACTTCCAGTAACATTGACATGGCGCCTCCCTCCTCAGGTCCGAAGTTTCGGGTCGAACGCGTCCCGCAGACCGTCCCCGAAGAGGTTCAGGGACAGGACAATGAGCGAGATCACCACCGCGGGAATAACCAGCCGGTAGGGATAGGACGTAATCCCGTTGAGCGCATCGGAGGCCAGAGAGCCGAGGGACGGCATGGGAGCGTTGACGCCCAGTCCCAGAAAAGACAGGTAACTTTCCGTAAAGATGGCGCTTGGAATCTGCAACGCCGTGGAGATAATCACTACGCTGATACAGTTTGGAAGCAGGTGTTTTGTGATAATCCAGCGTCCGCCGGCCCCGGCGGCCCGGGACGCGAGCACGTATTCCTGTTCCCGGAGGGAGAGAATCTGCCCCCGGATCAGGCGCGACATGGACACCCAGTACAGCACGCCAAAGACAATGAACAGACTGATGATGTTGCTTCCAATCCGGGCGAACACGGTGCCCTCAATGACGGGCGTCAGCCCGATTTTCAGCACGGACGCCAACAGAATGACCATGAGCATATCGGGCAGAGAGTAGATGATGTCCACGATACGCATAATGACAAGGTCCACTTTCCCGCCGCAGTATCCGGCGATGGAGCCGATGGTCATGCCGATGAGCAGTACAATGATACTGGCGAAGAAGCCCACGGCAAGGGAAATCCGCGTCCCGTACACGACACGGATAAAGTAATCACGGCCGGACGCGTCCGTACCGAAGATGTGCGGAAAGACGGTCGCGCCCTCTTCCTGTAGCCGCAGTTCCGTGCGCCCGTACGCGAACGGGGCGAGGTTGTTGTAGGACGAATCCACGGGCCGTCCGGGCGTGACGCCCAGCATATTATCGTAGGAATAGGGCCAGAAAAGGGGGATGAAAATCGAGGACAGCGTGATCAGCACAATGACGACAAAACTTGTCAGCGCCACCTTGTTCCTGACCAGACGCTTTACGCCGTCCCGGAAGAACGTGGACGAGGGGCGCATTTGCACCATATACGCCTTTTCCTCTTCCGTTGCCGGAAGAAAGGCGTCCATGTCCACGTGAAGCGTCATTTTTTTAGGACTGTCCATAACGCGGCCTCCTATTCCAGATTAATGCGGGGGTCAACCACTTTGTACAGAATGTCGCTGACCAGATTCATCACCACAATGAGACAGGCCAGCACAATGGTTGTGCCCATGACCATTGGATAGTCCCGGTTCGTGATACTCTGCACGAAGGCCCGTCCGATACCCGGTACGGAAAAAATCCGTTCCACCACCAGCGAGCCGGTGACGATATAGGCCAGCATGGGGCCAAAGTAGGTGATGACGGGAATCAGCGCGTTTTTGAGCGCGTGGCCGAAGATGATTTTCATGCCCGAAACGCCCTTGGCCCGTGCCGTACGGATGTAGTCCTGTCCGAGCACGTCCAGCATAGAGGAGCGGGTCAGTCGGGTGATGTAGGCCATGGGATAGAGGGACAACGTAATAATCGGCAGAATCAGTCCGGCGCCGGTGGTGCCGTTCGCGGGCAGGACCTTCAGGCGCACGGCGAAGAGAACCAGCAGAAGCGAACCCATAATAAAGGACGGCATGGAGACGAAGGCCGTGGTAATGACCATCACGGCCCGGTCAAGGAGGCTGTTCCGCCGTAAGGCGGCCACCGCGCCGAGCACCACGCCCACCGCCAGCGCGCTGAACGCCGCGATGACGCCTAACTTTACGGACGTACGCATACCGTCCGCGATGATTTCCGTCACGGTACGCCCCCGCTGTTTCAGGGACGGGCCGAAATCAAAATGAGTCACGATGTCCTTCAGGTACGTGAAATACTGTTCGGAAAGGGGCCTGTCCAGACCGTACTTCGCTTCCAACGCCGCTTGCGCCGCCGGAGAAATGGCCTTTTCGCCCATAAACGGCCCTCCCGGCACCGCCCGCATGACGAAAAACGTAATCGTGATGACCACCCAGACCGTCAGAATGGCCAGCCCGATTCGTTTGGCAATATAGACCAGAGTCTTGGAATTCATCTCATAACCGCCTTCTTCCCCTTCAATCAGACATATTATACGGCCGGTTGCCGCACGGGAAGTATTATAAGGCATTTCCCGCCCGTTTGCAAGGGCCGTATGAAAAAACGGCGCGCAAGGCGGGAGTTATACTTTCCGCGCCCGACGCATAGAATGGAGAAAAACGCGCGGGGAGTGTTGCAGTTTGAAGGGAAACATGGAGGAACGGGCGGAAAGCCTCGCTCTGTACATCATAGAGAACCGGACGACCGTCCGCGCCGCCGCGAAAAAATTCTGCGTCAGCAAGTCCACTGTACATAAGGACATCTCACAGCGTCTGCCGCAGTTCAACCGGGGCCTGTACTTACAGGCGCGCGAAGTGCTGGAAGTCAACAAGGCCCAGCGGCATATACGCGGCGGCATTGCCACGCGCCGCAAATACCGGGGTGTGTAGGCGCTTCCCAGACGGACCCGTTTGCAAACGGGCCTGAAATTTTTCTTGTATTTTGTCGGAACAGGGTATATAATGACGCAAACGCGGTTTTGAATGGAACGGTGTGACCGTCACAGATAAGGAGTTACCCTATGTCCGCAGATTTTGAACGTACGCCGCGAGGGCGGCCCTCTCATAAAGAAAGTTTTTCCGGCGCGCGGACGCCGGAACGGAAACGCGCTTCCAGTCGCGGACGCGCGTCCGAACGGGAACGCGCGCGGACGCCCGAACGGAAACGCGCTCCCAGTCGCGGACGCGCGTCCGAACGGGAACGGACGCGTACGCCCGAACGGAAACGCGCTCCCAGTCGCGCACGCGCGTCCGAACGGGAACGGACGCGTACGCCGGAACGGAAACGCGCTTCCGGCCGCGGACGCGCGTCCGAACGGGAACGCGCGCGTACGCCCGAACGGAAACGCGCTCCCAGTCGCGCACGCACAACGCAACGGGAACGTGCCTCCGGACGCGGATACCGGAAACCGGCCCCCAGACGGAAACGCGCCGTCCGCCGCAACCGGTTCGGCATAGGCCTGTCCCATGTGGCGGTGGCGTTCCTGCTCCTTCTGGCCTTGGGCAAACTCGGGAACCGTCTGCTTTTTCAGGAATTACGGATTAACCACCCGGACCAGATGATGTCCGAAGATACGTCCGCAGCGCCGCCTTTGGAAGAGGCGGTGTCGCAAAAGAAACTGGTCTCCGACCACGTCAACGCCGCCGCCGAACGCCTGAACGCCGCCGCCCCCGACCATGCCGCACAGCAGAACCGTAAGGACGGCTTTTATACCATCCTGCTGGCTGGCGTGGATGACCATAACGGCGGCAGTGATACCGTCATTCTGGCCTCCGTGGACTCCAAACAACACCAGATATTCGGCGTCAGCATTCCGCGCGACACAAAGGCCATCGTCAATCAAGCGGCGCATAAAATCAACGCCGCCTACAAAAGCGGGGGTATGCCCCTTCTGGCGCAAACGGTCTCGGAACAGATGTCGATTCCCATTGACTATACCGTGGAAGTCGACCTTGCCGGGTTCGCCGCCCTGATAGACGCGATCGGGGGCGTGGACTTTGACGTCCCGCTCGATATGGACTACGAGGACCCGAAACAGAATCTGGAAATTCACGTCTCGCAGGGCTTACAGCATTTGGACGGCGAAACCGCGCTGAAAGTGGTCCGCTTCCGTCATAACAGTGACGGCTCCGGCTACGGGGACGAGGATTTGGGACGTATCCGGACACAGCAGAACTTCCTCAAAGCCGCCGTCAAAAGCGTGCTCTCCCTCAACGGCCTGACAAAACTGGACGATATCGCCCGCATTTTCCAGCAGTACGTCAAAACGGACCTGACGCCGCAAAATCTGGCGTGGCTGGCCAAGGAGGCCTTTTACGCCGGGGCCAACGGCATTCGCTTCGCCACCCTCCCCGGCACATGGCACAGTCCCTTCCTCTATACCGACACGGAAAAAGCGCTCTCCATTATCAACGAACACCTGAACCCCTATCAGGACGACTTGACCCTTGACGACCTGAACTTTCCGCAATAACGCGCAAAAGCGCCCGTCCCGCGGTTCTGTGGGACAGGCGCTTTCCATGTTTTTCCATTGCGGAATCAGTCACCCGGAATGATGGCACCGTTGGGGCAGGCATCGCTACAAGTGCCGCAGTCGAGGCAGGCGGCGGCGTCAATCACATACTGGTCATCGCCCTGACTGATGGCGCCGGCCGGACAAACGTCCGCGCAGGACCCGCAACTCACGCACGCGGATGTAATCTGATAAGCCATAGGAACACCTCCATTGTTTAATAAAAATATTGTAGCATACCGCCCGGAAATTGCAATAGGGAAAAGCAAAAATTTGCAACAAATTTTCTATGAAAACATAGGAAAAACGTCAAAAAGTCGGTTTGTCAGAACTAACTTACGCCTTTTCCGGCTTCCCGGGAAAGGAAGGTCAAAAAAAGTCAAAAAAATTTTTCAAAAACCCCTTGACAAATCCGGAGAGCGTGCTATAATAGCCCACAGAAAGTTAAAGATAGTCAAAGTCAAGAAAGGCGGTGACTCCAATGGGAATTACAGATTTGATTGCCGGGTTCCTGCAAGGCTCCTTGGATGAGGCGGAAAACGGCGTGCTGGAAATCCAGCGCAGTGACTTGGCCCAGCGCTTTAACTGCGTGCCCAGCCAGATTAACTACGTGGTTTCCACCCGCTTTTCCCCGGAACGCGGTTACATCGTGGAAAGCCGGCGCGGCGGGAACGGGTACATCCGTATTACGCGGGTACACGTGGACCACGAGACCCTGTTAATGCACGTCATTAACAGCCTCGGAAACGAACTGGACTTTCCCTCCGCGCGGGCCATCCTCGGAAATCTGCTCCACGCGGACGCCTTGGGGGAACGAACCGTGAAAATGTTGCTGGCCGCGGTCAGTGACAAGTCGCTCGGGTCCGTGCCGAAAGAACTTCGGGACCGCGTCCGGGCCGATATCCTGAAAAATACCCTGATTTTACAGGTGTAGTTCCCCGGAAAACGCGGAAACTCTCTTGAGAGTGTTCCAATCCATCAAAAACCGCTCAATCGCGGGATGTGAAAATATTAAGGAGGTTTTCAGTTATGAAATGCGAACATTGTGGGAAAAATGAAGTGACCTTTGTGTACCGGAGCAACATAAACGGCAAGGTCGAGGAGAAACATCTGTGCGCCGACTGCGCGGAGAAACTCGGCTACACGAAACGGGTCGCCGCTCAAAGCCGTTCCCTCATGCAAAATTTCTTCTCCAACGATTTCTTCGGATTCGGAAACGGTTTCTTTGACACGCCGATGTCCTCCCTGATGGGAAGGATGTTAGACAACCCGTTTGACGACTTCTTTTCCGATATGCCGGCCCTGACGGCCGGTCCGGCCAGAGAACGGGAAGAGGCCAAAAAGCCGGATACCGGTCTGGTGGAAGAATCCGAACGGAACCGTTACGACCAGTGGCGGCGGCTCAACGCCCTGAAGCTGGAAATGAACCGCGCCGTACAGGAAGAAAACTTCGAGCGCGCGGCGGAACTCCGTGACGAAATCCGCCGTATGGAACAGTCGGAGACGGAAGAGCAGAAGTAATCCGACACCGCGCCCCGGTTCCGGCCGGGACCGGGGCGGATCTCTTGAACGAAAGGAAGGTTGCGCTATGAATGAAAATCAGTTTACACCCGGCGCGGAAGAGGCGTTGCAACTCTCACAAGCGGCCGCCGGCGAACTTGGCCATAGTTACGTGGGTACGGAACATTTGTTGTTAGGCCTGATTCGGGAAGGCCGCGGAACCGCCCACAGCGTGCTTACGGAATCCGGAATTACGGATGAAATGATTGAAGAAATCCTGAAAAAGAGTGTCGGGACGGGCCTGTCCGGGTCGAATCCCCCGCAGGGGCTGACCCCGCGCGCGCAGCGGGCCATACAAATCGCCATTGAGGACGCCATGCGCGGGGGGGCGTCCGCCGCCGGTACCGAACATCTGCTTGCGGGCCTCCTCCGGGAAGGCAATAATATGGCCGTGCGCGTGTTGCGTACCGCGGGCGTGGACGCGCGGAGCCTGTACAACGCCCTGATGAAAAAATTGAGCGATGCCCCCAAGGCGCAGGCCGGCCGGTTCCGTCCGGGAAACGGCCGGGAGGACGGCGGCGCGTCCGGCAAGACCCTTCAGGAGTTTACGCGCGATCTGACCGCCGACGCCCGGAATCACCGGCTGGACCCCGTCATCGGACGGGATAACGAAATTCAGCGCGTCATACAGATTCTGTCGCGGCGGACAAAAAACAATCCCTGTCTGATCGGGGAGCCGGGCGTTGGAAAGACCGCCATTGCCGAAGGTCTCGCGGCGAAAATCGCGCTGGGGGACGTGCCGGAAGAACTGCTGGATAAGCGTATCCTCTCGCTGGACCTCTCCGGCATGGTCGCCGGGACCAAGTACCGGGGCGAATTTGAGGAGCGGATCAAAAAGACGCTGGAGGAAGTCAAGAAGTCCGGAGACGTCATTCTGTTCATTGACGAGCTTCACACGATTGTCGGCGCGGGTTCCGCGGAAGGCGCCGTGGACGCCGCCAACATCATCAAGCCCGCCCTCGGACGCGGGGAAATCCGCGTCATCGGCGCCACCACTTTAAACGAGTACCGCCGCTATATCGAAAAAGACGCCGCGCTGGAACGCCGTTTCCAGCCGGTACAGGTCGGCGAACCCTCTCAGGAGGACAGCCTGATCATTCTCCGGGGACTCCGGGAGCGTTACGAAGAACACCATAAACTCCATATCACGGATGAGGCGTTGGAGGCCGCCGTCACGCTCTCGACACGCTATATCAACGACCGCTTCCTTCCCGACAAGGCCATTGACCTGATGGACGAAGCCGCCTCAAGGGTACGCATGGAGGAGGAAGAACCGTCCGAAGAGCTGAAAAGTCTGGAAGAGAAGATTTCCGCGCTCGCCAGAGACAAGGACGCCGCCATCACGCGGCAGGATTACGAAACCGCCGCGCAACTGCGGGATATCGAAAAGAACTATCAGGAACAGGTGGAACTCGAACGCGACCGGCGGCGCAAGAACGCCAGAACGCACCGGGACGTTACCGCCGAAGATATCGCCGCAGTGGTTTCAGGCTGGACCGGCATTCCCGTCACGCGGCTGACGGAGGACGAAGGAGAACGTCTGCTCCGTATGGAAGAGACGTTGCACAAGCGGGTTGTCGGGCAGGATGAGGCCGTCCGGGCTGTGGCGCGCGCCATCCGGCGCGGACGCGTGGGACTTAAAGACCCCCGCCGTCCGACAGGCTCGTTCCTGTTCCTTGGTCCGACCGGTGTCGGCAAGACGGAGCTTTGCAAGTCTCTGGCCGAAGTGATGTTTGGGGACGAAAGCGCCATGATTCGGATTGACATGTCCGAGTATATGGAACGTCACACGGTGTCGCGTCTGATTGGCTCCCCGCCGGGTTACGTGGGCCACGAGGAGGGCGGACAGCTTACCGAAAAAGTACGCCGGAAGCCGTACTCCGTGGTGCTCTTTGACGAAATCGAAAAGGCCCATGAGGACGTCTGGAACATCCTGTTGCAGATTCTGGACGATGGGCGCGTGACCGATTCGCAGGGGCGGACCGTGGACTTCAAAAATACCATCATCGTCATGACCAGCAACATCGGGGCGCGGAGCCTGACCGCCGCCGGTACGAAACTGGGATTCAGCCACGATGCCAACGCCGAACAGGACGCCGAAAGCGCGTTCCAGAAGGCCAAGGAAACGGTCATGGGCGAACTGCGCCAGACGTTCCGCCCGGAATTCCTGAACCGGATTGACGACATTATTGTGTTCCGCGCGCTCACGCAGGACGACATTCAGGAAGTCGCGCGGCGTATGCTCCGCACGGTTTCGGAACGTATGGGCGCAATGGGCATTCATCTGGAAGCCACGGACGAAGCCATTCAGGAACTCGCCAAGGAAGGCTTTGATACCAAGTACGGCGCGCGTCCGCTGCGCCGGGCGATTCAGAACAAGGTCGAGGACGCGGTCGCGGAACGTATGCTGGACGGCACGCTCCACGAGGGCGACACGGCGAAACTCGTATTGAACGAAAATCAGCTTCTTGTCACCAAATGACGGCACGGACGGGACAGACATCATGTCCCGTCCGTTTTCGCGCTTGTGTAACGGCGAAAGGCGTGGTATACTGAGGGCGGCAAAAGAGAGGAGCGGAAACTATGGGAAAACGGCGGCCCCGGTTAAAACCAACTCTATGGGACGGCGTCCTTGCGGCCTGTGTCGGACTGCTGGCCTGTGCGATACTGTTCAACGCGCGGGTCGGCGGCGCGGCGGAGTACGTGACGGCGGTCGTGTACGCGGACGGCGTGGAAATCGACCGCGCGCGGATTGACACGCCCGCGGAGCGTACGTACGCCGCGAACGGCTGTACGCTTCACGCGCGATTCTGCCCGGACGGCGTCCCGGGCGCGCGGGTTGTCTCCGCGGACTGTCCCACACAGGACTGCGTACATACCGGAACGGTTACGCACAGCGGGGAGGCGATTGTCTGTCTGCCCGCGCGGATCGTGATTCGTCTGGAGGGCGGCGCGGTTCCCGATGACGCGCCGGACGCCGTGATCGGATAGGGGGACGCATGAAACTGACCACGAAAGACTTGACACAATGCGCCATGCTGACGGCTCTGGCCTTGGGCCTGTCGTGGACGGAAAGCGCGTTTCCGCTCTCGGCGTTGATACCCCTGCCCGGGGTCCGTCTCGGGCTGGCCAATATCGTAACGCTGTTCGCGCTCTATGTATTCGGCACCCCGTCCGCGCTGTTAATTCTGCT
Source organism: Oscillibacter sp. (assembly GCA_017446225.1). GTDB lineage: Bacteria > Bacillota > Clostridia > Oscillospirales > Oscillospiraceae > Oscillibacter. The sequence continues at coordinate 2,675 of JAFSRH010000059.1, read as the reverse complement.
GTCACGCTGTCTGCTCGGCTCCACGTTCGCCGGGAACATGAACGCGCTGATTTTCTCCGTACTCGGCGGCGTGGCCGCGCTGGCGTGTATGACGGCCTTGTCACACTGTGAACGGCTGTCGGTGTACGGCGTATCGGTCGGCGGCGCGGCGGCCCACCAGTGCGGACAGATTGCCGCCGCCATGCTCACGCTCGGCAATTCCGCCCCGCTCTACTATCTTCCCGTCCTGCTCTTTGTGTCCGTCTTTACCGGCGCCGTAACCGGTTTAATAGTCGCGTTCCTGTTCCGGGCGCTGGACGCCGCGAAAGCGTTGCCGCCCGTTGGATGAAAGGAGTTTTCCATGGACAAAAAGCCCTATGACGAAAAAGACGCCCTCATTGCGCAGCAGTTCGACCTCTTGAACGCCATGACGCGCAATAACCTGCGGCGTATGGGTACGGATTTCTGGGGCAGTCCGGCCCCGAACGCGCCGGAGCGATCCGGCACGGAAGCCGCTCCCGTACAGACGAACAGCGGCGCGCCGGAATCCGCCGGACAGGCCGGACAGCCGGAAGAAGTCCCGCCGCCGGAGAAAATAGAGGATCTGTTGGAGGAACTCAACGGTTATATCGGGCTGGAAGTGGTCAAGAAGGAAGTGCGGAGCCTGATTGACCTTGTGAAAGTGCACAAAATGCGCCGGGAAAACGACCTGCCGGAGCCGGATTTGTCCCTGCACATGGTATTCACGGGCAACCCCGGCACGGGAAAAACCACGATTGCACGCCTGATGTCGCGGATTTACCACAGTCTGGGCATACTCTCCAAGGGACAGCTCGTGGAGACCGACCGGAGCGGCCTTGTCGCCGGGTACGTGGGCCAGACCGCGCTAAAAACCAGTAAGGTCATTGAAAAGGCCATGGGCGGGGTACTGTTCATTGACGAGGCGTACACCCTCAGCGGCAAGGGCGAAAGCGACTTCGGACAGGAAGCCATTGACACGCTCCTGAAAGCCATGGAGGACCACAGGGACGACTTGATTGTGATTGTCGCGGGCTACGATGAACTCATGGACCGGTTCGTACGCTCCAACCCGGGACTCGAATCCCGCTTTAACCGCTTCCTTCACTTTGACGACTACTCCGCCGAAGAACTGCTGGCTATGTTTAAAATGCGTTGCGACAAGGGAAAGTACACGCTTTCCGAGGAAGCGGAGGCGCGCGCAAAGAAGCGGCTGGAAGCGGAAAACGGACCGTCTTTCGGCAACGGGCGCGGCGTACGGAATCTGTTTGAGCGGGTTCTGGTGCGTCAGGCCGGACGCCTTGCCAGCGCGGAACAGGTCACGAAAGACCAACTCATGGAAATCCGCCCCGAAGACTTTGACGAAGCCTGATTTCAGTCGATACTATAGAGGGCGTCCGCCAACAGCCAGATTTGTGAATAGGGCCTCATGAGATTCCATACGCCGCCGCCCCGCAAGCCATAAGAATCGATCAGGCGGAGTTTCGCGGACATACTCCGGGCGTCCTCAAACCACACTTCATGTACCGTGCCGAAGTTGTCCGTATAGTGGAAATAGGGCGACTGCGCGGTTTCGTCAAACTGAATGGCAATATCGTATTCCATGGCCAACTGAACCGCCCGGAGATTGGAAATCGACCGCGCGCGGCTTACGCCCCGGACAAAAGGCAACGCCCAGTCGTAGCCGTAATTCGGAATGCCCAGCAGAATTTGTCCGGGTTCCATCTCCGTCACGGCGTAGTTCAGGACCGCGCGGACGTTCGGCAACGGCGCCACGGCCATGGGCGGCCCCGCCGTGTAGCCCCATTCGTAGGTCATGAGCAAAACGGCGTCCACGGCCGCGCCGATTGCGGCGTAGTCGTGGGCCTCATAGAGAATTCCCGGCTGATTGGCGCGTACTTTCGGGGCCAGCGCGGCCCAGAGGAATTTCCGTCTGGTCCGGAGTTCGCCGCGCAGACGCCCTAAAAATTCGGCGTAGTCCGGGCCGAGGTCCTCCGGCAGATATTCAAAGTCCACGTCCACGCCCGCGCTGTTGGTCTCTTCCGCGCGGGCGAGTACGTCCCGGATGAGCCGGTTTTGTATGACGGGGTCCGTCAGCACGAGCGCGCCGCGCGCGGTGTTAAACGTCCCGTCCTCCGTGAGCGTGGACAGGTGCAGAAGCGTCCTTGCGCCGTGCCGCCGCGCCGCGCTTCTCAGGGACCAGTCGTTCAACTCCAACAGTCCGCCGTCCGCGTTGATTCCGTAGGTGAACGGGGTCAGATAGGTTAAATAGGGGAGTTGCGCGTCCAACAGGTCCGCGCCGATGTGGGGGTAGGAGTAACCGTTGAACACGGCGTTTCCAAGGGGACGTTCGTCCCGGTAGGACAGGACCAGCGTCTGTCCGGGGTAGAGACTGTCGCGTCCGCCCAGAGGCCAGTTACGCCGCCAGAGCGCGCGCACGGAAAGACCGTGCCGGGACGCGATTCCGCTTAACGTCTCCCCTTCCCGGACGCGGTGCGTCTGGAGCGGGAAGCGGACAACAAGGGTCTGTCCAACGGCAAGGCCCTGTTGCGTGACGGCGTTGTCGGCGGCAAGGCGTCCGGCGTCCACGCCGTACTCCGCCGCAATGCCCGGGAGGGTTTCCCCGGGCCGGACCACATGGATCGTCATGGAATCACCTCGCCACAGACTATGCCCCC
>JAFSRH010000008.1 GCA_017446225.1 Oscillibacter sp. | reverse complement strand
TATCGTCCCTTTATCGATTTGAAATTTTAACATTTCAAATCGTCTTTGTGGAAAATACAGGGATTTTCTACGCTTTCGCCGCGTTCTCTTTCCGGACGCGCTTTCCTTACCCTTTGCCAAGAAACTCTTTACACATACTACGCCGCCGCCCGTGACAAAACAGGGTAGACAAGCCGCGGGATGTCGGGTATAATACAGGGAAAGGAAATTTCCGGGAGGTGTGAGAGCGTGGAAAGCGGCAAGGAATACAACGCCAGTGACTTTCGGGAAGTATTGTGGTATATGCGGCGGAAATTCGGACGTGAAATCTTCCGGAATCCGAAACGGATGTTCGCGCTTCTCCGGGACTTGGCCCCCGGGCTGGAAGCGGAAAGCAACGTCCTTCGGCAACTCGCCGAAAGGGGCCTGCTCGCGGACCTTGAAAAAGTATCGCCTTCGGACCGCGATACCCGCCACGTTATGAAGCTCTACGCCTGCCTGACGGATTACCTGCAACTCTCGGAAGAGCGCGCGGCGTATTACGTTACGCTTCTGCTGGAACTCTACGAGCTTCCGTACGCGCCTTCCTACTGTCTCCCCGTTGGCCGTACGGGCCGCCTTGCGTGGACGCTGGACGAAAGCGGCCTGATGAGCGTCTTTGGCTCCGGACCCATGGACAATTACTCGTTCTCGTCCGGCGCGGTCAATTCTCCGTGGTGGGAACGCCGGACAGAAATCACGTCCGTTGTCATCTCGGACGGCGTGACGGCGGTCGGCGATTCCGCGTTTTACGGCTGTGAGAACCTGAAAACGGTCACGTTGTCCAACAGCGTGCTCCGTATCGGCGAATGGGCCTTCGCCGACTGCGCCCGCCTTGACCGTATTACGCTTCCCGAAAAGCTCCGCCGTATCGACCGGGGCGCTTTCTCGGACTGTAAGGCGCTCCCGGAAATCAAAATCCCGGACGGAATCCATATGTTAGAGAGCTGGACGTTCTGTAACTGTACCCGCCTTCATCGCGTCACGATTCCCGACAGCATCTCCGGAATCGGACAACGTGCCTTTCAGGGCTGCGCGCTGCTCTCACACGTCCAAGTCCCCGCCGCGGCGTGGGTGGAGGAGACCGCCTTTGACAGTACGGTTGCCCTCACGCGTCACCTTCCGCAGAATATCGCCCCGCCGGAGGAAACGCCCCCGCCGCGCTGGAAGCCGATTCTGCTTCCCTCGTGGCTCAACGCCGCCGCCGCTCAAAAGTTCCTGCTTGCGTCCTTCCTGCTGGCGGTGATTCTGCGGCACGGCGTCCTGACCTTGCCGCTGATAGGGCTTCCCGTGGCGCTCCTTCTGTTCCTTGAACGCCCATAGTTGCCAAACCGCGGAAAGTGCGCTATACTCTCCCGTGCTGAAACACGCGTTTCGCAGACAGGAGACGACTTTATGACCACGATTTATCTAATCCGCCACGCGGAGGCGGAAGGAAACCTTTACCGCATTGTACAGGGCCAGCGGGACAGTACCCTGACGGACAGGGGCTGGCGTCAGGTCCGCGCCCTCGAAACCCGTTTTGAGGGCGTACCCATAGACGCGGTCTACTCCAGCGACCTTTACCGCGCGCGCGCCACGGCAACGGCAATCAGCCGGCCGCGGGGGCTGTCCGTGCGGGGCGTCCCGGACTTGCGGGAAATCCGTGTCGGGGAATGGGAAGAACTGACGTTTGGAGAAATCGCCTACCGGGACCCCGTCATGCTGGAAAATTTCGGGCGTCACATGGACCTCTGGCACGTCCCCGGCGCGGAATCGCCCCGGGAAGCGCTGGACCGCGCTTGGAAGTTCCTCAACCGCGTGGCGGCGGAACATGACGGCCAGACCATCGCCGTGGTTTCCCACGGGTACATTTTACGCCTCCTGCTCTCGAAAATTGAGGGCATGACGCTGGAACAGACCGGCTCCGTGCCCCACGGCGACAATACCGCCGTGTCCCTGCTGGAATACGACAACGGCGCGTTCCGCCTCCTCTTCCGGGACGACAACCGCCATTTACAGACGGAAGCGTATCTTCAACAGGAGACGTCTGGCAAACGGAAGAACGCGCTGGAAACCGGCTTACGCTTCCGGGAACTGCCGCCTGACGACCCCCTGTCCGCCGAATTGGGCGCGGAAGCGTTCGATTCCGTTGGACGCCCCTTCCGGCGGGAGCGGTACGTGTCGGACGCGGAAACGCGTACCACGCTGGCGGCGTATCTGGGGGAGCGTACCGCCGGACTGGCGCAAATCGGGCCGGAACCCGGCCAAATTTCCATTCTCTACCTCCGGGACGCCTACCGCCGCAAAGGAATGGGCGTACAGCTCATCGGACAGGCCGTCATACGCGCCCGCGCCCGCGGCGGAACCCATGTGCGTACCGCGGCCCCGCCGGAGCGCGCGCCGTTTTTCCGCGCCTGCGGCTTCGCGCCGATCGGACCCGCCGAAAACGGGTACACGCTCTGGGAAAAGGATATCCGTTTCCCGAAACTGGACGCCGGTCCGGACCATGATTAGAATTTTCGATTCCGTCCGGAACGCACGGCGTTGTTTTTGCGCTTTTCGCCCCGAAAAAGTAAGGTTTCTCTTTACAAACGTCTGTCCGTCCGATATAATACCGGCAGGAATGCCGCACACATGGAAAGGAACGGAAAAACATGGCGCTCATTGAATACGATACCTACAGACAGCAGTTACGGGACTTGAAGCCGAAACTTGACAAACTCTCCGCCGCGCTGGATTTGGACGGCGCCCGGCAGGAATCGGCGCGTCTGACCGCCGAAACCGAACAGGACGGTTTTTGGAATGACCTCTCCCGCTCCCGGAAAGTTCAAACGCGCCTGAAACAACTGCAAAATAAAATCTCCCGGCAGGAAAAACTCCTCTCCTCTTGGGAGGACCTGACCGCGCTTTGCGACATGGGGCAGGAAGCGGACGACCCCGAAATTTTGGCCGAACTCAAAGACGAGTTCGCCGCGCTGGAAACGCAGGCGGAGGAAAGCCGCATGTCCACACTGCTTTCCGGAGAGTATGACGGCAACAACACGATTTTGCAGTTCCACGCCGGGGCCGGCGGCACGGAGGCGCAGGACTGGGCGCAGATGTTGTACCGGATGTACACCCGCTGGGCCGAACGCCACGGGTTTACCTACAAAACGCTCAACTACGAGGACGGCGACGAGGCCGGAATCAAGTCGGCCGCGATTTCCATTGAGGGCGAAAACGCCTACGGTCTGCTCAAGAGCGAGAACGGCATACACAGACTTGTCCGAATCTCACCCTTTGACGCAAACGCGCGGCGTCATACGTCTTTCGCGGCCGTGGAGGTCATGCCGGAGATGGAAGAGGACGATTCCATTGAAATCCGGGACGAAGATATTGAAATGCAGGTCTACCGGGCTTCCGGCGCGGGCGGACAGCACGTAAACAAAACCTCTTCCGCGGTACGGCTGATCCACAAGCCCACGGGCATTGTCGTGGCCTCCCAGCAGGAGAGAAGCCAGTTTCAGAACAAGGACAACTGCATGAAAATGCTGCGCGCGCGCCTTTTAGAACTCAAAGAACAACAGCACGCCGAAAAGATTTCAGACATTAAGGGCGTACAGATGAAAATCGAATGGGGAAGCCAGATCCGGTCGTACGTGTTCATGCCCTACCAGCTCGTAAAGGACACGCGGACCGGGTACGAAACCAGCGCCATCGACAGCGTCATGGACGGCGATTTGGACGGCTTCCTCAACGCCTACCTGACAAAACTGGCTACCGGCGAACTCCATCGCTGACGGGTCCCGTGGACCTACCAGAACTTCAGCCCTCATCCGGCGTTCGCGTCACTTTTCAGGAGTGGCTTTCAGGGCCGGGTGGGGGAATGCCTGTCAGGGCTGACAATTTTACAAAAGGGGATGTGTTTTCATGCCGAAATCCGGATCCGGAACTCCGGGAGAAAATAAAATGGGCGTCCAGCCGATTGGACGGCTTCTGTTTGGGATGGCCATTCCTATGATGGTCTCCATGCTCTTTCAGGCGCTTTATAACGTGGTGGACAGTGTCTTTGTGGCGCGGCTGGGACAAAACGCGCTCAACGCGGTCTCTCTCGCCTTTCCGTTGCAAAATCTCATGATCGCGGTCGGGGCCGGCACATCGGTGGGGATGAACGCGCTTCTGTCGCGGTCGCTGGGGGAGAAGAAGCAGGACGTTGTGGACCGCGCCGCGAATACGGGCATTTTTCTGAGTCTGTGCAGCGCGGCGGCGTTCGCGGTTCTGGGAATCGGGCTTTCCCGCGTGTTCTTCCGCTCCCTGACGCAAAACGCGCAAATCGTTTCCTATGGCAGCGCCTATACCGGTATCTGTCTGGGGCTGTCCTTCGGCGTGTTCGGGCAGTTCTGCTTTGAGCGGATGTTACAGGCCACCGGACGGACCGCCCTGTCCATGGTCACGCAGATTACCGGGGCCGTGACCAATATCATCCTCGACCCCATCCTGATTTTCGGCCTCTTCGGCCTGCCGCGTATGGAAGTGGCCGGGGCCGCCGTTGCCACGGTCGCCGGACAAATCATCGCCGCCCTGCTGGCGCTGTTCTTCAATATCCGTTACAACCCCGACGTACATCTCGACCCGCACGAAGTCCGCTGGCACCGTTCCACGGTACGTGAAATCTACCGTATCGGGGTTCCGTCCATTCTGATGATGTCCGTTGGCTCCGTCATGAACTTCTTCCTGAACCGGATTCTGATTTCCTTCACGGAAGCGGCCACGGCCGTGTTTGGGGCCTATTTCAAGCTCCAGAGTTTTATTTTCATGCCCGTGTTCGGACTCAACAACGCCATGGTCCCCATCGTGGCCTACAATTACGGCGCCGCGAAGCCCGCGCGTATGAAAGATACCATCCGCCTTGCAATGGTGTCGGCGGTGTGCCTCATGTCGGCCGGGCTGATTCTGTTTCAATGCGCGCCGGGGGTTCTGCTGGGCTTCTTTGACCCGTCCGAGGAAATGCGTACCATTGGCAACGTGGCCTTACGCCTCATCAGTCTGTGTTTCCCGCTGGCGGGATTCGGGATTGTGTCGGGGTCCGTCTTTCAGGCCATCGGGAACCCGTTCTATACGTTCATTATTTCCGTGTGCCGTCAGTTGGTGATACTGCTTCCGGCGGCGTGGCTGTTGTCGCTGACGGGCCGTCTGGAACTGGTCTGGCTGTCGTTTATCATCGCGGAGGGCGTGTCCATGCTGTTAAGCATAGTCTTTCTGCGCCGGACCCTCAGAGACGCCAACGAGAATTTCCGCGCGCGGGGCATCGCGCCGTAACGAATGAGGTGAGCGCATGACAGAGGAAAAAAAACTGCTGGAACGGCTGGGAAAGATGTTCCCGGACGGGACGGTGTACGCCAGCCAGTTGAGGAAAAAGGAAAAACTTCAGGCCGCGTTGAACGGGTTTTCCCTGTCAGCGGGACAAACCCCCGCGCAATGGCTCGCCGAACGCGGCATGACGTGGGCCGAAACCGGTTACGTAGAACAGGATATGCGCCCGCGCGGGAAGGCCGCCGCCCCGGCCGGTTTTGAGGCGTTCGATCTGGCGCACTTCATCTTTCGCAAGTATCCCCTTGTGGGGGCCTGTATTCTTACGCCCGAAGAGGACCGGCTTCTTTATCAGGCGTCCAAGACCACCGTCAAGCAGTTTCTGCGGGGCGACTACTCCGCCGAACGCCGGGAATGCGCCGTGCTGGCGCTCGAATCCGTCCGCATGATCCGCGGCTGGAACTGGCCGGACCGGGACAGCAACGGCGCGGAGGCCGCGTTCTGGCGCTACCTCTTCCAGCAGTTCGGCGTACACACCGAAAACTCGTCCACGGCCGAAGAGCGGCTGGTTGACGGCTTTACCATGGCCATTGATACCGTCATGGAGTTCTACAAGCGTTTTATGGTCCCGAACGGACGCCTGCAATACAGCACTACGCTGTTATTACACGCCCTCGCGCCCCGCGCCGAAATGGAGGACCTCTTCCGCGAGCTGTTCCATTTTTACAGCCGCACGTTGCATTACCAGTACCGCGCGGGGGACGTGGGCTTTGGCGTACTGGCGGAAGAACTGCTCCAACGCTGGGAGGAAGAGGCCACGGCGCGGGACCCGTCCGCGCGGGAACGGAAACTTTCCCGCCCCAAAAACCGGAAAATCGGACGCCCGCGGAAAGAGGACCAGTTTGTGAACGAAAGCCCCGCGATTTCCGGCCTGCATACGCTCTTCCGCTATCGTCCGGCGTACGCTGTCGCGCTCTGCGATGAACTGGTTTCTAAAATGGACGTTCTCCTGAAAGAGGAAACGCTTGACACGTCCCGCGATTACTGGAACCTGCTCCTGACGGAGTGGTACCAGCGGAAGGGGGCCGCCGAACGCGCCCGGATTCAGGACGCCCGCCGCGGCAGTTACGCGGAATACGTGGCGGTATCGGGCGGAAGCGTGTCGGTCCGTTACGCCATGGACCGGGAACGGGTGGGACTGGAACTGCCCGGAATCCGTCTGCCCGTGCCGGGGGAGGCGCGCCCTGTTTTCCGCGTCTTTCAGGCCGACACGCTCATTTACTCCGAAACGCTGGAGGCTTCCGGGACGGTCCCCACCACGATCGGACGCTTCCTGCCCCTTGACGAAACCGGCTACGACTTCTCCCTTCCGCCGGAACTGCGCGTGGAAATCGAGTACCGGGGCGCGCTGCTCTACCGCTCCGGGGAGGAACTCTGCCGCCGCTGGCTGATTTTCGATGAAGCCGGAAACCCCAGAAAGTTGAAATCCGGCGCCGCGTGGCTCTTCGCCGGGGACGGACAGACCGTCACCATCAACGGCGGCGATTCCGTCCGCTGTGACTTCCCCGGACAGCTTTACCGCCTGTCCATGGACACCCTCTCCCAACTGTGCGTGGACGGACAGGAAGTGGTTTCGGCGGCGGTGTCCCGTTTCCGTCACCATACGTCCGTTCGGCGCGTGGACCTCGCCCGCGTGGACGTGCGCGGAAAACTGTATGACTTGTATCCGGGGCCGTTCCAGCTCCTGATCCGCATGACCGACCGGGACCGCGCCATCCGCTACTATGTGGAGGTGGACGGCGTACGATACCCCCCGGAAGCCATGGAAATCGGGCAGAGTGAAATTCTCCTCACGCCCGCCGATACGCCCCATGTGCCGCACCGCGTACAGGTCTTCGCCCAGAACGGAACCTTGCAGGATGAGTACAACTACATGATTCTCAACGGGTGCCGCATAAGCATGGACCGCCGCCTCTACCGGGAAGGCGCCGATGAGGCCTCCGTCCGGATTGTCTGGAACGGGCGAACCCGGCTCTACGCGCTCCCTCTTCCGCCCGGCGTGGACAGCGTTTCCTTGACTTTGCCCGGGCTGGAATACCCGGTAGAAATTGACGTGCCCGTTGTGCACTGTACGTTTCGGGGGCGCAACGCGTTTCTTTCCTCGGAAGCCGTCTGGCACCGGAACCTTGCCCCGGATGAAATTTTAACGCTCCGTCTCCCGTCCGGCTGGAACGCCCAACTGATGCTCGGCATCCGGCCCGTACCCGATAACGGTACCGGCGCGCGCTTTCTGCTCGGCGAAATGCTCGCCCGGGAGGCCCCGTCCGGGAAAGAGGCCCCGCTTTGGATTTCCCTTTGGGACGGCTCCGGACCCAGCCACCGTATTACGTACCAGTTAGCCACGCTGATGTTTGAGCCGTCCTTTCTGCGCGGCCCGCTGGAAGTCGAAAACAGACAACTGCTCTGGCAGGCGGAAGAAAACTTCGTGGGAGAGGCCGACAGCCGCTTTATAGTCGCCCTGACCGCGCCGGACGGTTCCGTCTCGCGCTTTGAAACCAACTCCAATGACGCGGTACTTGCCGATCTCCGGGACTTTTCCGAAGGCCGTTACGCCTACCGCGTGTTCCCGCTCGAACAGGACCCGCCCGAAACCGCGCCGCTTTACGAAGGCAGTATGATTGTCGGCGACACCAGAAAATTCGCCTTCACCGGCAAGCAGATTGTCATTACCGGCGCGCTGTGCTGGGACTTTGACGCCGATGACCTCAGGACCGTGCCTATGGAAGAAGGCTGCGGCGTCCTCCGGGATATCCGCTATCAGGGCAGCAGTCTGCCGCCGGGGGAGAGTATCCAGACTTCCGAGTATTCCGCCACCCTCTATTATACCGATGAGGACACCGGCGCGCTTCTCGCCTTCCATGAAAAGGCCGATGACTACTTTGAACAGGTCAACCCCGTTACGCTCTGGACCATCAACGAACATCTCCTGATTCTACAGGGCGCCACCGGCGATACGCTCTACATTGACAATCAGACGGCCTCCATCCTGTACCGTAACCCGGACAGCGTCATGACCCGTGACGAACAGCGCGAACGGCTGGAAACGCCCGACTATTTCGAGTACCGCATGGAAGATATGCCCCGGGATGAACCCTGAACCCTGTCACGCCGCTTCCGAACCATGGGAAGCGGCGTTTTTTGAAGGGCTTCTCGGTGTAAATCGCAAAATCACGCCTCAGAAAGCGCCTCCTTTCGGCGTTTCATCCAAAAATACGAACGTTTTCAAAAAAGGCTTGCAAGCCGTGTCCGGGCAGGATATAATAAAAAAGCGGTTTTTTTGTCCGTTGTAGATTTTGTGATGAAACGAGGTTGAAGCGTATGAAAAAGAAATTCTCTCTTCTGCTCTGCGCCCTGTTTTTGCTGGGTTTGCTCACCGCGTGCGGCTCCGGGGATTCCGGTCCTTCGGACGGCTCTTCCTATACCAGCGGCAATCTGACCTTTACCACCGGCGGCGATCAAGGCACGTATTACGCCCTCGGCAGTGTGCTGGCCGGACAGGTCAGCGCCGTTACCGGAACCACCGTCACCGCCATTACTTCCGGCGGCTCTCAGGCCAATATTCTGGCCCTCTCCGATGGAGACGCCCAGCTTGGCTTTGTGCAGTCCGATGTCATGTCCTACGCCTACACGGGGACGAACCTGTTTGACACCGCCGTACCCGGTTTTTCGACCGTGGCCGCCCTCTATACCGAACAGGTACAGATTGTCACGCTTGACCCCAACTTGAAAAGCGTGGCGGACCTTGAGGGCAAGACGGTCTCCGTGGGGGACGCCGGCTCCGGGACCTACTTTAACGCCGTGGATATCCTCAACGCCTACGGCATTGACGCCGAAAACGATATCAATCCCGTTTACGAGTCGTTCGGCACCAGCGCCGACAGCTTGCAGGACGGGAAAATTGACGCCGCTTTCGTGGTCGCCGGCGCCCCTACCAACGCCATTACCTCCCTGTCCGCCACGAAAAATGTCTACCTCATCAGTCTGGACGATGATCACATTAACGCCCTGATCGCCTCCTCCCCCTACTACAGCCGGAACGTGATTCCCGCCGCTACTTACGCTTTGCCCGGCGATGTCACTACGGTGGCCGTGGGCGCGGTGGTCGTGGCGCGTGACGACGCTTCGGAAGAGGACGTGTACAACTTCGTCTCCGGCGTGTTTGAGAATCTGGACGCCGTGGCCGCCTCCCACGCGAAAGGGGAAGAACTGAGCCTCGATTTCGCCGCTTCCGTGACGTCCGTCCCGTACCATCCCGGCGCGGCCCGCTATTTTGCCGAAAAGGGCTTTGAAGTCGCCACAAAATAACGCCTTTCGGACCGTTCCACGACAGACTGCGGCGCGCCGCAGTCCGTTTATTTTCAAAGGAAAGGAGCCACTCCATGAACCCCGATCAAACCACCGCCGCCTATCCGGACAGCGAAACCGGCAGTATGGCGGACGTAAACGCCGTCATGAAAAAGTACGACCGGGAATCCAATGTACGCCTCTGGGAAGGCGCGCCGAAAACGCTGATTCGTACGTTGATGGCGGTCTTTTCGGTTTACTGTATCTACACAACCCTGACCTTCCGGGGCCTCCGGGAAATCACGCTCACCGCCTTTTTAGGCATGATTCTTGTCATTGGATACCTGAACTACCCGGCGCGGAAACAGGACGTCCGGGTGAATTATATGCCGTGGTATGACGTGCTGATTATGCTGGCGGGGTCCGCGTCCCTGTTCTATTACACCTTCCACGCCGCGAAAATCGTGCGGCAGTCGACCGCTATCACAAAACAGCCGCTGATGGTGGCCATGGCCGTCATAGCGATTCTGGCCCTTATGGAACTGTGTCGGCGGAGCGTTGGCTTGCCGATTCTGTTTGTGGTCGGCGCCCTGCTGATCTACACCTTCGCCACAACCCGCTTTGGCAAGGCGCTGTATGATATGTACTACGCCAAAACCGGCATTATGAACACGCCCATTGACGTATGCGCGAAATACATTGTCGTTTTCATCATCTTCGGCGCGTTTCTGGAGCGGACGGGCATTTCCAACTTTTTTATCCAGCTTGCCAACTCCATCGCGGGGGCCTCGGCGGGCGGACCGGCGAAAGTCGCGGTGATTTCCTCGGCCCTCTGCGGCATGGTCTCCGGCTCGTCCGTGGGGAATACCGTCACAACGGGGTCCGTCACCATTCCCATGATGAAACGCACCGGCTACAAGGGAGAGTTCGCGGGGGCCGTGGAAGCCGCCGCCTCCACGGGCGGACAGATTATGCCGCCCATCATGGGCGCGGCCGCGTTCCTGATGTCGGAATACATGGGCGTCAGCTACGCGAAAGTCGCCCTGACGGCCATTCTCCCCGCCGTGCTCTACTTCACCGGCATTTACATCGCCGTCCATCTGGAAGCGCGGAAACTCGGCCTCAAGGGCATTCCCAGAGACCAGCTCCCGAAATTCGGCGTACTGGCGAAAAAACTGTATTTGCTTTTGCCTCTGGTAGTTCTGGTCTGGCTGGTGTCCACGTCCACGCGCTCCATGGCCTACTCCGCCGCGCTTGCCATTCTGGTGACCATTGTCGTGGGCATTCTCAACGGCTTCTTCTACCCGGAAGAGAAACTGACCGCCGTAAAATTCGTGGACGCGCTGGAAGCCGGGGCGCGCGGTACGATTACGGTCGCGGTCGCGTGCGCAATGGCGGGGATTGTCGCGGGCTGCATTACGTCCACCGGACTGGCGTCCCGGCTGATTACGGCAATCGTGTCTGTTTCCAGCGGGAAGCCCTTCATCGCGCTGCTGTTGACTATGCTGTGCTGTATCGTGCTGGGAATGGGCGTGCCCACGACCGCGAACTACTGCATTATGGCGGCAACGTGCGCCCCGATTCTGACCAATCCGGCCATCGGGATTCCGCGCATGGCGGCTCACTTCTTCGTGTTCTACTTCGGCATTGTGGCCGACATCACGCCGCCCGTCGCGCTGGCCGCCTACGCCGGAAGCGCAATCGCCAAAGCGCCGCCCATGAAAACCGCCTTTAACGCCACGCGTCTGGCCATTGCGGCCTTTATCGTGCCGTACATCTTCGCGTTGAACCCGGCCATGCTGTTGGTTGACGTGGCGGGCTGGCAAGGCGTTTTAGAGGCGGCCGTGATTGTGATAACGTCCCTGATTGGCCTGTTCGGGGTGGCGGCGGCGTTGAACGGCTACCTGTACCGCCCCATACATCCGTTGTTCCGGGTCCTGATTGCGGCCGGCGGACTGGGTATGATGATTCCCGGCCTGTTAAGCGATATCATCGGGCTTGCAACGGTCGGCGCGGTGATTCTTTTCCAGCGTTCGGGCAAGGCCTGACAAAAAAAAAGCACGGGTTCCCGTACGGAATCCGTGCTTTTTTACAACCTCAGAATTTCATCTCCACGTACAGTTCCCGGACCGCGTTCGGGTCGCGCGGAGCCTTTTTCTTTTCCACAGGCGGGGGCGCGTCACGCCATTGAAGGAACTTCGGGGCCACCTGCGGGAAGAGCGCCAATGACAACACGTCCTCGTCACTCTTGGCAATGTCCTTGTACTCCTCCCGGTACTTGTCAAGTTCCGGTTTGAGAAGGTCCGCCGGACGGCAGTCAATCATCTGGTCGGGCGTGATTTCGGCCTTGTTCAGCACGGACTCGTCAACCGGGCCGGGAAGGCGGCCGTACTCGCCGCGCAACATGGCCTTTGTTTCCTTCGTGAACGCCTTGTAACGTTCGCCCAGAATCACGTTCATGACGGCCTGCGTGCCGACAATCTGGCTTGTCGGCGTCACCAGCGGGGGATATCCGCACTCCTTGCGTACGCGCGGCACTTCCTGTAAGACTTCGTAATACTTATCCTCGCGGCCCGTCTGCTTGAGCTGGGAAATCAGGTTGGAGAGCATACCGCCCGGGACCTGATACAACAGGGTGTTGGTGTCCACGCTCAAAACCTTCGGGTCAAGGAAGCCTTCTTCCTGCAAGCGTTTGGCCACGCCGCGGAAATGCGCGGCCGCTTGGCTCATCTTGTTGAGGTCCAGCCCGGTATCCCGGATGGTCCCCTTCAAGGTCGCTACCAAAGACTCGGTAGCGGGCTGAGACGTGCCGTTTGCCATAGCGGACAGCGCGGTGTCGACAATGTCCACGCCGGCATAGGCGGCCATCAGGTAGACCATGTCGCCGGTACCGGTCGTATTATGCGTGTGGAGGTGGATCGGAATGGAGACGGTTTCTTTCAGACGTTTTACCAGAGAATAGGCGTGCATGGGAAGCAACAGGTTCGCCATGTCCTTAATACAGATGATATCCGCGCCCATTTCTTCCAGTTCCTTTGCCATCTTGACAAAGTATTCTTCGTTATGAATGGGGGAAATCGTGTAACTGAGGGTGCCTTCCACCGTGCCGCCGTACTTTTTCGTGGATTTAATCGCCTGTTCCAAGTTCCGGACATCGTTCAGGGCATCGAAAATACGGATAATGTCAATCCCGTTCTCAATGGATTTCCGGCAGAACTGGTCGACCACGTCATCGGCGTAATGTTTGTAGCCAAGGATATTCTGGCCGCGGAAGAGCATTTGCAACTTCGTATGGGGGAGCGCGGCGCGCAGTTTGCGGAGCCGTTCCCACGGGTCCTCGTTGAGGAAGCGCATGCAGGCGTCAAACGTGGCGCCGCCCCAGCACTCAAGGGACCAGTACCCCACGGAATCGAGCAGTTCGCAGGCCGGAAGCATATCCTCAATGCGCATACGCGTGGCGGCCTGTGACTGGTGCGCGTCACGCAAAATGGTATCGGTCACGCGAAGGGGAGCTTTGTTCAAAAATTCCATTGTTTCCATAGTGTCCCTCCTGAATCAGCCGAACAGGGAAATCAGAACGCCGGCCGCAATCGCGGAGCCGATAACGCCCGCGACATTCGGACCCATGGCGTGCATGAGAAGGAAGTTGGAGGGGTTGTACTTCTGCCCGACCTGTTGGGACACGCGCGCGGCCATCGGCACGGCGGACACGCCCGCGGAGCCAATCAGCGGATTGATCTTTTCTTTCAGGAACAGGTTCATGAACTTGGCAAGCAGTACGCCGCCGGCGGTGCCGAATCCAAAGGCCACGATACCCATGGCCATAATCGCGAGCGTACGCCCGGACAGGAAGGTCGTACCGGTCGCGGTCGCGCCCACGGACACGCCGAGGAAGAGCGTGACAATATTAATGAGTTCGTTCTGCACGGTCTTGCTGAGGCGTTCCGTGACGCCGCACTCCCGGAACAGGTTCCCGAGCATGAGACAGGCAATCAGCGGACCCGCGGACGGTACCAGAAACGCCACAAAAATGGTAACCGTAATCGGAAAGATGATCTTTTCGACTTTGGAGACTTCCCGAAGAGGTTTCATCACGATTTTCCGTTCCTCTTCCGTGGTCAGGGCCTTCATAATCGGGGGCTGGATGACGGGGACAAGGGCCATATAGGAGTAGGCCGCCACGGCAATGGGTCCGAGCAGGGCGGGGGCGAGTTTCGCCGTCACGAAAATGGCGGTAGGGCCGTCCGCGCCGCCGATAATGCCGATAGAGGAGGCTTCATTGCCCGTAAAGCCCATGACGCGGCACCCGGCGTACGTCATGAAAATGCCGAGCTGCGCGGCCGCGCCCAGAAGCAGGCTTTTCGGGTTGGCAATCAGGGGGCCGAAGTCGGTCATAGCGCCCACGCCCATAAAGATCAGGCAGGGGTAGATTCCCAGTTTCACGCCCAGATAGAGGACGTCAATCAGGCCCGGGGTGATGACTTCCCCGACCACGGCTTTTTCAAGGACCGCGTCCGCGACTCCCATGGCGTGGAGTTCGGCGAGGAACTGCGGGGTGACCGGCGCGCCGCCGAACAGGTCCCAGTGGATATGTCCGCCCGCGAAAAAGATTTCGTGGTACATATTCGCGCCGGGCAGGTTGGTCATGAGCATTCCGAAGGCGATGGTGACCATCAGCAGAGGCTCGAACTTCTTCCCGATACCCAGATAGAGCAGGAAACAGGAGACAATCAGCATGACCAGATTCTTCCAGCCGTCCCCCTGTGTCACGAGGTAAAACCCCGTGTCTTGAACGAAATTGAGAAAGGCTTCCATACTCAGGACCTCCGGTCAATGACGCACAGCAGCGTTCCGGACTGCACGGTAGCCCCCTTGGTAGTATTTACGGAGAGAATTTTTCCGTCCCGCGGGCTGAGGATTTCGTTTTCCATTTTCATGGCTTCCAGAATCATGAGGACCTGTCCGCGCGTGGCCATATCGCCGGGTTTGACGTTCACGGAGACAATCGTACCGGGCATGGGCGCGGTGACGCGTTCGCCTCTGGCGGCATCGCTGTCGGCCCCGGGCACGGACGCGGGCGCGGCGGCGGGAGCCGGGGCGGACGCGGCGGGCATATCGCCGGTCAGTTCCTCCAACTCGATTTCGTAGGCGGTGCCATTGACATTGACTCTGTACTTTTTCATAACGTTCTCCTTTTTCTGGTTTCCAGTTCTGGCGGGGGGGTTACAATCTTCTCATGGAGAGAATACGAATGCCGGTAATGTCGGTGTCGAGTTCCTCCGCGATGGCGGCTGAGATGGCGGCCACCATTTCGGGAAGGTTCGGTTCCGTGATGGGAGCCTTGGGCAGAATCACAGGCGGCGCGGGTTCCGGCGCGGGGGGCGCGGTACGGGAGAGGACGCGTCCCATGGTCATGGTCAGCACAATCAGGCAGACCAGACCGAAAAAGACCGTGCCCATGCCCATCAGAATGACAAAAATTACTGGATAGTCCATAGAAAGCCTCCTGAGTTCGCAAATTTTCTTCAGTATAATTATATCAAAGTTTTTTTCAAATGACAAGCGCGGATTCGGAAAAATTCTACAGTTTTTTTATCAAATTTTTGAGCGGGGACAGAGGGAAAGTTGTACGGAAAGACAACAGATGTGTATTTGCCCGTCCCGGACAGGACAAAGCGCCCGGTTCTGTCCGGGCGCTCCGTGCGCAGTCAGTCCGATTCTTTTTTCAGGTCCACCGTTTTTTCCGTTGCATTGGACGCTTGTTCCGTTCCGGGTTCGTCCGTAGCGCCGGACGTCTCTTCCGTTGCGGGGCCGTCCGGGGTAACGGACATCTCTTCCGTTCCGGGGCCGTCCGGGGTAACGGACATCTCTTCCGTTCCGGGTTCGTCCGGGGCGCCGGACGTCTCTTCCGTTGCGGGGGCGTCCGGGGTAACAGACGTCTCTTCCGTTGCGGAGCCGTCCGGGGTAACGGACGTTTCTTCCGTCCCGGGTTCGTCCGCACGGGCGGGCGGCTCCACTTTCTCGGAAATCATGTGGACTTTCTTGGCCGGGGCCTCAATGGCTTCCGGCTGGGAGGGCCGGAAACCGTCCTGTTTCGTGGACGCGTACGGGTTTTCGACCAGCAACGGGTCGCGTCCCTCGATAATCGCCACCATTTCCGCGCCCGTGATGGTTTCCTTCTCCAATAAATAGGACACGACTTTGTCCATGTCGTCCCGGTTCTCCCGGATCACCTCCACGGCGGTCCGGTAGCATTGGTTCAGAATCTGTTTGACGGCCTCATCCATCCGGGCGGCGGTATCCTGCGCGCAGTCCATGCCGTAGCCGCCGTCAAGGTACTGCGTCCGGCGGGAAGCAAGGGCCATCATGCCGAATTCCTCGCTCATGCCGAACATGGCAACCATGTTCCGGGCCACGTTCGTGGCCTCCTGAATGTCCTGCGAAGCCCCGTTTGTCATGGTGTCCATCACGACTTCCTCGGCCGCGCGGCCGCCCATGGACACCGTGATTTTTGCCATCAGTTCCTCTTTGGTCCGCAACTCCGTTTTGTCCTCTTCCGGCATAAGGAGCGTATAGCCCAAACTGCCCTGCGTATGCGGAACAATCGTGATTTTCTGGACCGGCTCCGTGTTCTTCTGGCGGTAGGCCACCATGGCGTGGCCGACCTCGTGGTAGGCCACCAGTTTCTTTTCAAACTCCGTCAGGACGCTTCCTTTTTTCTCCGTGCCCGCGATGACCAGTTCAAAGGCGGCTAAAAGGTCCTCCTGCGTGACCAGTTTCCGGCCCTTGCGCACCGCGCGCAACGCGGCCTCGTTGACCAGATTGGCCAAATCCGCGCCCACCGTGCCGGCCGTGGCCAGCGCGACTTTCTTCAGGTCCACGTCCTCGGCCAGTTTGATGTTCCGCGTGTGGACTTCCAGCGTGGCGATACGTCCGGCCAGATTGGGCCGGTCAATGGTAATCCGGCGGTCAAAGCGTCCGGGACGCAACAGGGCTTGGTCCAGCACTTCCGGGCGGTTCGTGGCGGCAAGCAGAATGACGCCCTTTGTGGGGTCAAAGCCGTCCATTTCCGCCAGAAGCTGGTTCAACGTCTGTTCGCGCTCGTCGTTGCCGCCCATCCGGTTGTCACGGGACTTGCCGATGGTGTCGATTTCGTCAATGAACACGATACAGGGCGCCACTTTGCTGGCCTCTTTGAACAGGTCCCGGACCCGGCTCGCGCCCACGCCCACAAACATTTCCACGAAGTCGGAGCCGGAAATCGAGAAGAACGGCACGCCCGCCTCCCCCGCGACCGCCTTGGCAAGCAGCGTCTTTCCGGTCCCCGGAGGGCCGACCAACAGCGCGCCTTTGGGCAGTTTCGCGCCGATTTCGGTATATTTTCCCGGATTGTGCAGAAAGTCAATGATTTCCGTCACGGATTCTTTCGCCTCGTCCTGTCCGGCGACATCCCGGAACGTCACGCCCGTGGAACGCTCCATGTAGACTTTCGCGTTGGACTTCCCCACGCCGCCAATCCCGCCGATACCGCCAAGTCCGCCCCGGGACGCCATCCAGTTCATGAACAGGGACATACTCAGCAGAACCACAATGAACGGCAGCAGGTTGATAAAGAAAATCAGGACCGGACTCATAGGCGGCTGGTAATCCTCGTTGATCCGGATATTTCCGCCGCACTCCCGGAGAAAGGCAACCGTTGCGTCGTTGCTTTCCACTTGTACGGTAAACAGTCGCAAATTCGCGTGGAGTTCGTGGCCGTTCGGGCCGGTAAAGGCGTAACTGGGGTTGCCGTTGGAATCCGTCTCTTTTGTATAGGCGGTGTCGCCGTCCCCCTGATACACGTACCCGTCCACGGGGACAATCAGCAGAATGGCCTCCTCGTTGTCGAAGTCCACGGACTCCACGTCCCCGGCCTCCGCCATGCGGAGAAAGTCGCTGTATTCGACCTCCAGCGATGAGGCGCGCCGGGTGGAGTTGGTCATATAGGACGTGAGGTAGTTAAACAGAACCGAGATGACGACCGCAATCATAAGAAACTGCGCCACGCTCCGGAAATTCTGATTTTTATTGTTTCCGGGGCCTCCGCCGCCCCGATTGCCGCGTTGATTCCGGTTATCCATGCACAGGGTCTCCTTTCCAAAGATGTTCGCATTGAGAGAGTATAGCACAGTTTGACGGGATTGACAAGCGCGCGCGCCTGTTTTTTCCGTCCGCGAAAAAATTTCAGCTCCCCGTCCGCGCGTTCAACGCCTCCGAAAGCGCGTAAAAAATGAAAAGAATTTTCCGGAAGTCCTTGACAAACGCCGAAAATCCTGTTATAATGCCTAAGCTGACGTACCGGACAGGACACGCAGGTGTAGCACAATGGTCAGGGCACCAGCCTTCCAAGCTGGGGATGCGAGTTCGATTCTCGTCACCTGCTCCAAATCCGCGCCAGTAGCTCATCCGGATAGAGCAACTGCCTTCTAAGCAGTAGGTGGGGGGTTCGAGTCCCTTCTGGCGTACCATCGCCTCCTGTCGGGACGTTTCAGTACACATATGGTGGGTGTAGTTCAACTGGCAGAGCACCGGATTGTGGTTCCGGGCGTTGTGGGTTCAAGTCCCATCACCCACCCCACAGGAAGTCGGGGAGCAGGGAGCGTCCCTGAGTCCCCGACTTCTTTCTTGTCCCGTCAGCGGAAAACAACTTCAGATTGGGGCGTAGCCAAGTGGTAAGGCAAGGGACTTTGACTCCCTCATCCGCTGGTTCGAGTCCAGCCGTCCCAGCCAGATATCCGATTCGGTAGCTCAGTCGGCAGAGCAACTGCCTTTTAAGCAGTGGGTCCGGGGTTCGAATCCCCGCCGAGTCACCAGTTTGTTCCGTGAAGCCATGCGAAAGCGCGGCTTTACGGAACTTTTTCTCCGCTTTCTTTCTGACGCTGACGCCCAAATCGGACGCTTTTTTGAATGTGTGCAAGTCAAATGCAAGTCAAAAAGAACGGGCCAAGAACCCTCCCGCGCCTTTTGCGCGTCCCGTAGGCAAGCAATGATTCGGAATATCGTTTTCGCCGAATCGCTTGTTAGGGGACGCCCCTAATACACCGGACTGTCCGCTTTCGCGTCCAGTCGAACGCGCCTGACGGCGCGGCTTGCTCACGGTTTCCGTGAGCGTTTTCTTTTTTCGGCGTCCCGCTTTGCGGAGACTTTTCTTTTTGGGGCGTCCCGTTTTCCAGAGACTGCTCTATTAGGGCGTCCTGTTTTCTGGAGACTTCCCTTTTCCCGCTTCCCACTTTATGGAGAACGACCTTTTAACGCCAGCGGATTTACCAGCAGTTTTTTCGTGGGACGCCCGCCCGTTTTCCGCTCCTCCTCCCGGATGTAGCCGCGCTCAATGAGTATCTGGAAGGACGGTTGCATTTGCTCCATCGTCCTGAATTTCCCTTTGCAAGCGTTGAACAGGTCACGCTTACTCAATTCGGCCTTGCCGCTCGCCGCGATACGCTTCCATAAATATTTCGCGTCCTCGTAACTCTCGCTGGCTCCCATGACCTTGTAAGCCGCTTCCGCATTCGTCGAAAGAAACTCCGCAATCTTAATGGCGGCGTTCATTGTCTCCTCTGAAATCGGCGTCCCGGATATTCTACCCGGCTCCCCTTGTACGGTTCCGGCGTGAATCAGCGCGGCGATTCTGACAGTAGCCCCTACCAGT
This sequence comes from Oscillibacter sp., assembly GCA_017446225.1. Classification (GTDB taxonomy): domain Bacteria; phylum Bacillota; class Clostridia; order Oscillospirales; family Oscillospiraceae; genus Oscillibacter. The sequence continues at coordinate 1,013 of JAFSRH010000008.1, read as the reverse complement.
TTCCCGCCCCAATCCTGGATGAACTCCCATTCATTGCCCAGTTTCTTTTCAACGTAGCCTTGGTAGTCCATGCGCAATCTGTCCGCGTCGGCGTCCAGACGGATGACGCCTTTCCCGGTATCGTCCAGAATCCTGCGCACAAAACGCTCATAGTCCGCTTTCACGTCGGGAGGAATTGGAGACGGATTGACTTTCCGGCGTCCGACTTTGGAACGGCACATGGCGTAAAGAAAGCGTCCACACATTCCCTTACCTTTTAATGTCGCGTTGCTCATCAGGCCGGACAGCACGATTGGCTGAACCGTCAAAAGCATCGTCAGGCGCGGTTTCGGGATGTAATTGGAATTGCGCGTCATGCGGTCAACGGACAGACTGTCCCCAGCGTGGCCTTTCAGATACACGTCAAAATTCGCGGACTTGTCATATCGCCCGGACATAGCGTCGAATACGCCGCCCTCCGCGCTTGCCACCGTAATGCAACCGTCCTGCATTTCCATGATGTCCGCTAACTTCTCCGTGGTCGTATCATCCACCAGCAGACGAAAAGGATGTTTGTCCTCAAACTCCGCTAACTGCGCGGAAATGGCGAACGCTTCTTCCTGTTGTTCTTTCAGCGTGACTTTTTTATCCGGCCTCTGAATAGCGGATAACCGCCCTTCCAGCAGTTTTCTTTTGGCCTGATTCTGCGCAATCTCCACCGCCTCCCGTTGTCGACGTTCCGCTTGGTACTCCTCCATAGGTTTCAGTAGCGCGGCGATGACCGCGCTTTTCCGTTCACCCGGCGCGGCAACGGCGACTGTCCAAAGGCATAGCGGCTCATGCCAGTCCGGTGTGACTTCCGCCATATACTTGGATTGGAACGCCGTGGAAAGGACGCTCAACGACAACACGCCCGCCATTTCTTCCGGCGTCTGCGTACTGTGCGCGAGACATTCCACGAACGCCGCCAGCGGCCCCGGCAGACTTTCTATCGGGAAATCCGGCGTTTGGATTTCCTCAAAAGGAATCAGCGG
>JAFSRH010000058.1 GCA_017446225.1 Oscillibacter sp. | reverse complement strand
TTATCGTCCCTTTATCGATTTGAAATTTTAACATTTCAAATCGTCTTTGTGGAAAATACAGGGATTTTCTACGCTTTCGCCGCGTTCTCTTTCCGGACGCGCTTTCCTTACCCTTTGCCAAGAAACTCTTTACACATACAGTGATACCAACTTGAAAACCGCACTGCTTGACATATTTTCCACATTTGATATAATGGCTTTGTCAACCGATTTTTCCAGATTCAGCGTCAAACGGAAAAACGCGGCAGTATGCGTCTGTACCTTTGCGGTTCGTACGCGCCGGATTCATTGTAAAGGAGTGGGAAAGGATGTTGAAATTCACCCGGCTGTGGCGCGGTCTCGCGCTCGTTTTCGCTCTGCTGTTCGCCGTTTCCATGGCGGCGGGCAGCGTACTGGAACTATACCGCACCTCCGTGGACGCGTTCTTCAACACGGTCAGCGCCAGAACCGTCACGGAGGACAACGGCTCCGGCGATAACTGGAACTTCGTTTCCCAGTTCAAGACCGCCGGGGAGGCCTACGAGGGCCTGAAGGAATTTGCCATCCGGGAGGCGCGGGAATCCGTGGTTCTGCTGAAAAACAGCGGTCAGACCTTGCCTCTTGCCGCCAACGCGAAAATCTCCCTGTTCGGCGTGCGCAGTTTCGCCCCCGTCTACGGCGGCTCCGGCGGCTCCATTGCCGATGGATTCGGAACGGCGCAGATTACGCAGTGCTTTCAGGAGCGGGGATTCCAGCTCAACCCGGAACTGACCAAGGCGTACGCGTCCTATTTCGCCGACAAAGAATGGGTGGTTCCCATGTTCGGCGGCGGACTGGTGCCCGAATACGCGGAAGTCACGGCGACTGACAATCCCCACGAGTTCAGCCTGTCCGAGCTGGCCGCCCTGAATCCGGACTACAACGCCGCCTATGGAGATTACGCGGACGCCGCGATTGTGGTCGTGGGGCGTCCGGCGGGAGAGAACAATGTGTATCTCCCCGGCGCGCAAGGTCTCGCGGAGGGCGTCCATACCGTTACCGGAAACATCCTCTCTCTGTCCGATGAGGAAATGGCGCTGGTGGAGGAAGCCAAGGCCAACTTTGACAAGGTCATCATCCTGTTGAACACGACCAACCCCATGGAAGTCGCCAATCTACAGGAGGACAACGGCGTGGACGCCATTCTCTGGATTGGCTTCCCCGGCGCTTACGGCTTCTACGCCGTTGCGGATGCGCTCAACGGCACAGTGTCCCCTTCCGGGCGTCTGGGGGACACTTACGCGAAAAACTCCGCCTTGGCCCCCGCCATGCGGAACTTTGGATATCTGGAATGGACCAACGCCGCAACCTTCAACGCCGCCGCCGTGGTCAACTCCTATCTCATTGAGGCGGAGGGCATTTACAGCGGGTACCGCTACTATGAGACCCGTTACGCCGACATTGTTCTTGGGAACGGCGGCGGCGCGGCTTCCGCCGGTACTTACGCCAACCCTGACGGCACGGTTTCCGCCGTTGACGGCGCGTGGGACTACGCCAACGAGGTGGTCTACCCGTTCGGTTACGGGGAGAGCTACACGACCTTTGCGCAGACCATGGACCGGGTAACCGTGGCGGCGGACCGGAAAACCGCCGAAGTCACAGTGACAACCGTAAATACCGGTTCCGTGGCGGGAAAGGCTGTCGTCCAGCTTTACGCCTCCGTGCCTTATACGGAGTACGACCGGGAAAACGGGGTGGAGAAGTCCGCGATTCAGTTGATGGACTATGAAAAGACCGCGGAACTGGCCCCCGGCGCGTCCCAGACCATTACCATGAACGTGGATTTGTCCAATCTGGCCTCCTATGACGCCTTCGGCGCCGGGACATTCATTCTGGACGAGGGCGACTACTACCTCACCATTGGAGACAACGCCCATGACGCGTTAAACAACGTGCTCGCGGCGCAGGGAAAGACCGTGTCCGATGGCATGACCGCCAACGGGGACGCCTCTAAAGCGTACGCTTGGACATGGGACGGCGGCGTGGATTCGCGGACGTTCTCCACGGCTCCCAACGGAACCCCCATCACCAATCAACTGACGGACGGGTTATACGCCATGGATTACAACGCCTTTGAGCCGGACAGCGTGACATACCTTAGCCGCGCCGACTGGAACGGCACGTTTCCGCGGACGTACTCCGGCCTCACCCCCAACGACACGCTCACGTTTGCCCTGAATAACGACTACTACGAGATACAGACCGGGGACGATGTGTCCGGCATTGTCTTTGGGGACGACAGCGCGGAACTGGACATTCACGACCTGAAGGGCGCGGACTTTGACGACCCCCGCTGGGAACAATTACTGAACAAAGTGACGGTACAGGAGTATTTAGACTTTGCGGCCAACGCCTTCCACAATATCGCCGCGATACCTTCCGTCAATATCGGCCAGTACAACAGCGATGACGGCCCGAACGGGTCCGACTCCCACTATCTTTCGGAGGGCGCGTATCAGGGCGTGCCCTATGGAGACGCCGCCGAATATACCTCCGGAACCCGTGTGCCGCCCTCTCCGGTGAATCTGGCCTATACTTGGAACAAGGAACTGGCCTATGAAAACGGCGCGCTCATCCTTGGCGAAAGTACGCTGATGTTCAACCTGCCGATTATGATTGGACCCGGCATGAACCTTCACCGGACCGCGTGGAACGGGCGGGGCCACGAATATTACTCCGAGGACCCGGTCCTTTCCGGCTTTACCGCCTCCGCGAACGTGCAAGGCGCGCAGAGTAAGGGCTGTCTCGTGAACATGAAGCACTTCGCCTTTAACGACCAAGAGGCCAACCGCTCCGGAATCGCCGTCTTTATGAACGAGCAGAAGGCCCGGGAACTGGAACTTCGGAACTTTGCCCAAGCGTTCCTTCGCAACGGGAAACCCGCCTCCTTTGAGGGAAGCGTTGAGTACGGCCGGGAGCCGCTGGGCATTATGACCAGTTATAACCGTATTGGCGCGGTCCCCTCTTCGGCGAATGAGGCGGTGATGGTCAACATTCTGCGGGATGAACTGGGCTTTCGGGGTTACAACGTGACCGACTTTACGGGCATTTCCCTTGTGGCCGCTCCGAAAGAGTCGCTCCTTGCGGGGACCTCCGCCTTCTGCGGCTTCGGCACCACGGTCGATTACTGGAATACGGCGGCTCTGTCCGGAGACGCGCGGATACTGGCGGCCGTGCGGCAGAATATGCGCTACACCCTTTACGCCCTTGCCAACTCCGCCGCCCTCAACGGCACCAACTCCACCACTCATACGGAGGACCTGCCCACATGGTGGCGCGTTGCCTACCGCGCGGGCGAGTACGGTTTCGGCGCGCTGTTTGCTCTGAGCCTGCTTCTTTTCGCGGCGGCGTTCTTCAAGAAGAAAGAGGAAGCGTTGCCCCATAAGCCCGATGTATGGCTCCTGATTGCGTACACGGCCGCTATTACGTCTCTTGTTCTGTGGTTTGTCAGTTATCTTGCCTACCCCGCCGCCGCGGTAAACAGCGTGCCCGGAACCGCGTTCGGAATCTGTGCCGCCGCGCTTCTGGCGCTCTTCCTCTGCGGCTTCGTCAAAGGGAGATGGCGCGGTCCGCTGGCCCTTGCTGTCGGATTCCTGCTGGTCCTGTTCTTCCATCAGTTCGCTATGGGCCGCGTTGCGGTCACCGCCGACATCTACTTTATTCCTGTGAACCACCCGGCGGAAGAGAACACCGCCATGACCCTTTCTATCGCGGGTATGACCGCCCTTCTGATCTCGTGGCTGGCGGTTACGTTCCACGCGTTCACGGCGAAGGACTGACACAAACAGCGAGTATGAACGAACGGATCACGGGACTGGCTTTACAGTTCCGTGATCCGCATACGAAGGGAGCGATACTATGCGGTACGAACTGGACAAAACCAATTACTGTACTTTTGCGGTTTTTGAAAAGAACAAACTCCCGGGGCGCAGTTATTTCATCCCCTACCCGGACCGGCGGACGGCGGACGCGGTTTCGCCCAAAGAGAAGCGTTACAAGTCCGGAAAGGTGCGTTGTCTGAACGGGGACTGGGATTTCAAATTCTACCCCCGTCCGGCGGAACTGCCCGACACGCTGGACACGGACGCCGTAACGTTTGATACCATTGATGTGCCGTCCTGCTGGCAGTTCCGGGGATACGACAAGCCCTTTTATGTGAATATCCGCTACCAGTTCCCTTACAAGCCGCCGGAGATTCCCACTACGGAGAAGGTCGGGAAAGTGTTTTCATGGCTTGGCGTGGACCAAGGCGTTTTCCCGCGCTGGAAGGATCCGGGAGAGGAATACAATTTCGTGGGCGTGTACCGGAAATTCCTCTCCGTTGACGACCCGGAAAAAAATTACGTCCTTTCGTTTCTGGGCGTGGCAAGCTGTCTGGACCTGTACCTCAACGGGGCGTTTGTGGGCTACTCCGAAGGCGCCCATAACACGGCGGAGTTTGACCTGAGCGGGAAACTGAAAGCGGGGGAAAACGAACTGCTGTGCGTGGTTCGCCGCTGGTGTAACGGGACCTATCTGGAAGGACAGGATATGTTCCGCAACAACGGCATTTTCCGGGACGTCCTGCTCCGGATTTCCGAACCCACCGACTTTACGGACATCAACGCCGTCACCGAAAAGACGGGCAACGCTTACCGCCTGACTTTGACAGCGGATACGTTCCACGACACGGAAGTTACCTTCACCCTTGAGGGAAACGGCCTGTCCGAAACGCGTACGGTTGCCTCAGAGGGGAACCGCGCCGCCGTTGTCTTTGAAAATCTCTCCGTGACGGAGTGGAACGCGGAAACGCCCACGCTCTATACGGTTTATTATGAGACGCCCACCGCTTGCGTCAGGGAGCAAATCGGATTCCGTACCGTGGAAATTAAAGGGGACGTGTTTCTGGTCAATGGCCGGAAAATCAAGTTTCACGGCGTGAACCATCACGAAACCGGTCCCGTCAACGGCTACACCATGACGCCGGACGAAATCGAGCGGGACGCGCTTCTGTGCAAAGCGTTCAATATTGACACCGTCCGCACTTCCCACTATCCCCCGGACCCGCTTCTGCTGGAACTGGCGGATTTGTACGGCCTGTACGTTGTGGACGAAAACGACTTGGAAACTCACGGCACGTTCGCCCACCAGCTTCCGCCTACCTACAATTCCATCTCCCACGACCCCCAATGGAAGAAACACTATCTGGACCGAATTTCCCGCCTCTACCAGCGCGACAAAATCCGCGCGAATACGTCCATTGTGATGTGGTCTCTGGGCAACGAGGCCGGCGGCTATCGTAATACCGATGCAATGTACGATTACCTGAAAGTCCGCTCGCCCTTGCCTGTCCATTACGAAAGCGCCGTGCACTGCAAACGGCAGGCCTATGACGTGGGCAGTGAGATGTACCCCTCCGTACAGATGGTGCATGATGTGGGAGAACGGCGGCGGAAACAACAACGGCTCAATGACCGGCCTTATTTTATGTGTGAGTACGCCCACGCCATGGGCGTTGGACCCGGAAACACGGAGGCCTATTGGCGGGAAATTTACCGTTACGACAATCTCATGGGCGGCTGTGTCTGGGAGATGACGGACCATGCCGTACTGCACGAGGACGGCAGTTACACCTACGGCGGCGACCACGGCGAGTGGGAGCATGACGGGAATTTCTGCGTGGACGGTCTCTTTTATCCCGACCGGCGTCCGTCCGTGGGCGCGCAAATTATCAAATTTATTTACCGCCCCATACGGGTGCGCCATGTCTCCGGGGATACCTTTGAATGCTTTAACACAACGGCCTTCTCCGAAGGAAGCCGTTACACGCTGGATTTTTGCTGGAACGATGGGACAACGCGCCGCGTTCCCGTGGAGGCGGGGCCGCTGAGCCGCTGTCAAGTGAAGGTTCCTCTGGGCGCGGAAAAGGACGGAAATCTCTCTGCTGTGGTCTCCTGTACCGACACAAGGACAGGCAATGTCGTTTCTCAGGAACAGTTGACGCTCCGGCAAACTGTCGCCCCCGCTCCGTTGCTGTGGCCGCTCCCGGAAAACTGCGCCGTGGACAACGGGCGGTTTGTCCTGAAACTGTCCAACGGACAGACTCTGTCCTCCTGTGGCACGCTTTTATACAGGGCCGCCACGGACAACGACACGGACCCGATGTTTCGGAACACGATGAAGCCGTACTCCGCCCAGACGGAGGAAGTCGTCTCCACGGAGAAAACGGAGAGCGGTTTCCGGGTTGTCACCAAAGTTTCCAATAAAAAGGCGAAATTCCTTGTAACGGACGCCTATGAGGGGACGGAAAGCGGCGTTCTTGTCACCAGCCGTCTGCGCTGCGTCTCCGGCGGCGGCATTGTCCCGCGGTTCGGGAAATGTTTCCGTCTGGACGAATCTTTCGATAACGTGACCTATACCGGGCGCACAGGGGAAAGTTACTGCGATATGAAAGAACAGTTTCCCATAGGAACCGTAACCTGTAAAGTGTCCGACATGACGGAACCCAACATCAGGCCCCAAGAGAGCGGAAACCGCTGTGACTGTACCCAAGCGGCGGTCTCCGATGGCGTACAGGAAGCGGCGTTTCTTGCCGTTGACAGGCCGTTTGAACTGGGAATCAAGCCGTATTCGGACAAAGAACTGTTGACCATGCGGCACCGCAGCGATGAGAAGCGCACCGGAACCTATGTGACGATACAGGCGTTCCAACAGGGAATCGGAACCGGAGCCTGTGGGCCGGCTGTGGCCCCGGAATTTCAGTATCCCGCGAAACAGGACTATGAATTCAAATTTCTGATTCAGGTAAAAGACTGTGAACGCGGTCTGGACGGCTGATTTCAGAAAGGAGATTCCAAAATGAGCAATCGCACTTTGAGCGCCGCCTTTGACAGACTTCCGCCCGGACTCATCCGGAAGAATAACGTGACCCTGTTTCCGGAAGGGCTTGTGGGATATCTGGCCGGACCCACGCTGGCATTACTGGCCAACTCCGTGCTGTCCAACTACTTCAACAAGTATATGTCCGATGTGCTGCACGTCAACACATGGGCGGGCGCGTTCTTTACGTGGCTTCCGGTCGTCTCTGTCATTTTCGTGGTTCTCGGCAATATTCTGGTAGGACGCCTGATGGACGGCAATTCCTCCGGACGCGGCAAGGCCCGGCCTCTGCTGATAGTCAGCGTTCCTGTCAGTCTGCTGGCTCTGCTGTTCCTGTTCGTATTTCCTCCGTTTGACGCTGTCGGCACACAGTGGCATACCGGGGCGCTGGTCTGCATTGCCATTGGCTATAATCTGTGGTTCGCCTTCGCGTATCCCATGTACTACACGCCCCACGCCGCGTTGGTCAGCCTGTCCACCCGGAACAGTAAAGACCGCAGTCTGCTGGCTACCATCTCTAACGCCACCATGCTGGCGGCTATGGGCCTTTCCAGTATGGTCCTCCCCTTCTTCCTGAACCTCCTGTTCGTCTACGACATGAGCGGCA
>JAFSRH010000057.1 GCA_017446225.1 Oscillibacter sp. | reverse complement strand
CTTATCGTCCCTTTATCGATTTGAAATTTTAACATTTCAAATCGTCTTTGTGGAAAATACAGGGATTTTCTACGCTTTCGCCGCGTTCTCTTTCCGGACGCGCTTTCCTTACCCTTTGCCAAGAAACTCTTTACACATACGGAACTCTTTTCCGCGTTGTTTGCCGCTTGACAAGGAAACAGAAACAGGGTATAATTAGAACAAATGTTTCAAGTACGTGAAAAGGAGTTGCCTATGCAGGACAAAATCATTGTCAAAGGCGCGCGCGTCAACAACCTGAAAAATCTGGACGTGACGATACCCCGTGACAAACTGGTCGTCATGACGGGCCTTTCCGGCTCCGGAAAGTCCTCCCTCGCGTTCGATACCATTTACGCCGAAGGACAGCGCCGTTATGTCGAAAGCCTCTCCTCCTACGCCAGAATGTTCCTCGGACAGATGGAGAAACCGGACGTAGATTATATTGAGGGCCTTTCCCCGGCCATCTCCATTGACCAGAAAACGACCAGTAAAAACCCGCGTTCCACGGTCGGCACCGTTACCGAAATTTACGACTACCTGCGTCTGCTCTGGGCGCGGGTGGGCGTGCCGCACTGCCCCAAATGCGGAAAGGAAATCCGTCAGCAGACCATTGACCAGATTATAGACCAGTTGCTGGAACTCCCCGAAGGGACCCGTATACAGGTCATGGCCCCGGTCGTGCGGGGCAAAAAGGGCGAACACGTTAAAATCTTTGAAAACGCGCGCCGTTCGGGTTATGTGCGGGTTCGCGCGGACGGGAATTTGTACGCGCTGGATGAGGAAATCAGGCTGGAGAAGAACAAAAAACACAACATCGAAATCATCATTGACCGTCTCGTGATTCGCGAGGACATCCGCCAGCGTCTGACGGACAGCGTGGAGACCGCGTCCGCGCAGTCCGGCGGGCTGATTGTCGTCAATCTGCCGGAGGAGGAACGCGACCTGACCTTTTCGCAAAATTACGCCTGTGAGGACTGCGGCGTGTCCATTGAGGAACTGACCCCGCGGATGTTCTCGTTTAACAATCCGTACGGGTTCTGTCCGGCCTGTACCGGGTTGGGAAGCCAGTTGAAGGCGGACCCTGTGTTGATCATTCCGGACGAAAACAAGTCCGTCAGAGAGGGTGCGATCGCCGTCAGCGGGTGGCGGAATCTCAAATCGGACGGTATCGCCAGAATGTACTTTGAGGCCATGTCGGAGAAGTACGGCTTCTCCCTTGACACGCCGTGGAACGCGCTTTCGGAAGAGGCGAAAGAAATTTTGCTGTACGGCACCAACGGGGAACGCTTGGAATTACACTACGACCAGCCGCGCGGAAAAGGGGTCCTGTACCAGCCCTTTGAGGGAATATGCGCCAATGTGGAGCGGCGTTACCGGGAGACGCAAAGCGATGCCAGTAAAAACGAACTGGAAGAACTGATGTCGGAGTGTCCCTGTCCGGCGTGCGGGGGGCGGCGTCTGCGGAAAGAGGCCTTGGCCGTCACCGTGGGCGGACAGGATATCGACAGCTTTACCCGTCTGTCCGTGGAAGAGGAACTCGAACGGGCCGGACAATGGAACCTCTCCCCGCAACAGCGCCGGATTGCTGACCGGATTCTGAAAGAAATCCGGGCGCGGCTTGGCTTCCTTCAGTCGGTCGGGCTGGGGTACCTGACCCTGAGCCGTTCCGCCGGGACGCTCTCCGGCGGGGAAAGTCAGAGAATCCGCTTGGCCACACAGATCGGGTCGTCCCTCATGGGCGTGCTCTATATCCTTGACGAGCCGTCCATAGGACTGCACCAGCGCGACAACGACAAACTGCTTGCCACTCTGCGCGGCCTGCGCGACCTCGGCAACACCCTGCTTGTAGTCGAACACGATGAGGACACCATGCGCGCGGCCGATTACCTGATTGACATTGGGCCGGGCGCGGGCGTACACGGCGGGGAAGTCGTGGCGGCGGGGACCCCGGAAGAGGTCATGGAAAATCCGGACAGCCTGACGGGACAGTATCTGTCCGGGAAACGCCGTATCCCGGTTCCCGAAAAGCGCCGCGCCGGAAACGGAAAAGTGTTGCGCGTACTCGGCGCCGCCGAAAACAACCTGAAACAAATTGACGTGGAATTTCCGTTAGGGCTGTTTACGGTGGTCACGGGCGTTTCGGGAAGCGGGAAGTCGTCCCTTGTGAACGAAATTCTGTTTAAGCGTCTGGGGGCGGAGCTGATGCGGATGAAGGTCCATCCCGGACGCTGCGCGGGGATTGAGGGCATGGAACACCTTGACAAAGTCGTGAACATTGACCAAAGTCCCATCGGACGTACGCCCCGCTCCAATCCGGCCACGTACACGAACCTGTTTAACGATATCCGGGAGTTGTTCGCCTCCACGCCGGAGGCCAAAAGCCGCGGATATCAGGCGGGACGGTTCAGCTTTAACGTACGCGGCGGACGCTGTGAGGCGTGTTCCGGGGACGGCGTGCTGAAAATCGAAATGCACTTCCTGCCGGACGTGTTTGTGCCGTGCGAAGTCTGCCATGGAAAACGCTACAACCGGGAGACGCTGGAAGTACGCTACAAGGGCAAGAACATCTCGGAAGTCTTGGACATGACCGTTGACGAAGCCCTTCCGTTTTTTGAGACCCTTCCCAAACTCCGGAACCGTCTGCAAACGTTACAGGACGTCGGACTTGGCTATGTAAAGCTCGGCCAGCCGTCCACGGAGCTTTCCGGCGGGGAGGCCCAGCGCGTCAAACTCGCGACCGAACTTTCAAAACGCGCCACCGGACGGACCATCTATATACTGGACGAGCCGACCACCGGACTGCATACGGACGATGTACGGCGTCTGTTGGACGTGTTACAGCGTCTCGTGGACGCCGGAAACACGGTCGTTGTCATTGAACACAATCTTGACGTGATCAAATGCGCCGACTATATTATAGACCTCGGTCCGGAAGGCGGGGACAACGGCGGACGCGTAATCGCCACGGGTACCCCGGAAGAAGTGGCGCGCCGCGCCGACAGTTTCACCGGACAGTATCTCCGGCGTACGCTGGAACGATAACGGAAACACGCGCGGGACCGCTTCCGAACGGAAAACGGTCCCGTGATGTTTTGCGCTTACTCAATGGAAATAATATAGTAATACACAGGTTGTCCGCCGGAAAGCACCGCGATTTCCGCGTTGGGACAGGCCGCCTCAAAGATTTTCGCCGCCTTCTGCGCGTCCTCTTCCCTCACGTCCTCCCCGTAATAGAGGGAGACAAAGGACGCGTTGAGTTTCGCGCCGGCGTCCGCGATACGCTCCATCAGGGAGTGAATGGAATGGTCCGTGCCGAACAGTTTTCCCTCGTCCAGCGCGAGATAGTCCCCGGCGTGGATGTCGAAGCCGTCATACTCCGAATCCCGCGCGGCGTACGTGATTTGTGCCGTCCGTACGCTTCCCAGACACCCGGTCATGGCCTCCGTGATTTCCTCCGCGCTTTCCGCGTCAAAGTTGACGTTCATCAATGCCGTGACGCCCTGCGGGATGGTTTTGGTCGGAATCACGACAATGTGTTTTTCCGTCAGCCGTACGCATTGCTGTGCGGCTAAAATAATATTGCCGTTGTTGGGAAGAATAAACACCGTCTCGGCGTTAATCCGCTCCACCGCCGCCGAAATGCTCGCCGTGGACGGGTTCATAGTCTGCCCGCCGGAGACAATCGCATCGGCGCCCAAATCGCGGAAGATGGCCGCCAGACCGTCCCCGGCGCACACCGCAAGGAAGCCGTACTTTTTCGGCGGCGCGTTGTCGGCCTGCGGGGTTCCGTACTCCATAGATTCTAAAGTTGCCTCCACGGCGTCCAAATCATCGGTCGAACGCGGTTTGCGTCCCTCGGCCATGTCCTCGTATTGCAGACGCATATTCTCAATTTTCGCCAGTTCGAGCGTACCGTATTTCCGGGCCTCATGCAGTACCAGTCCGGGGGTGTCGGTGTGGACGTGGACTTTAAACGCCTCATCGTCTTCCCCGATTACCAGACTGTCCCCAATCGTACTTAAATAAGCGCGAAAGGGTTCGATTTCCGTCCCGGGCTTCCTGCGCACAATAAAGACCGTATCGAACGTAAACGTGATGTCCTCATCGCTCAGCGCGGCGAAATCGGCGCTTTTTCCCGCGGACTGCGCGCCCGTCTCCGGAAGCGGTTCCCCGCGCAAGGCCGCAAGCATTCCTTCGAGAATGAGAAGGTACCCCTTCCCGCCCGCGTCCACAACGCCCGCTTTTTTCAGGACCGGATTCATGTCCGTGGTCTGTGCCAGTGTTTCGTAACCGGTTTTGAGCGCGGCCGACAGCATGGCTTCCGGCGTAATTTCGCCGGCCTCCGCCAAGTCGACCGCCTTCTTTGCCGTCAGGCGCGAAACGGTCAGAATCGTGCCCTCCGCGGGCTTCATGACCGCCTTGTAGGCCGCCGAGACGCCTTCCTGCATGGCGGCCGCGAATGAGGCACTGTCCGCGCTTTCCAGTCCCTTCAGGCCGCGCGAAAGTCCACGGAAGAGCAGAGACAGAATGACGCCGGAGTTGCCCCGCGCCCCGCGCAAGAGCGCGGACGCCGTCATGGACGCCGCTTCGTCAAGACGGGAAAGCGCCTTTCCGGTCAGTTCGCCAACGGCGGCGGCAATGGTCATGCTCATATTGGTGCCGGTATCGCCGTCCGGCACGGGAAAGACGTTCAGATCATTGATTTCCTGTGTCCGGGCGCTGATGGCGGCGGCGGCGTGGAGAATCATTTCTTTAAAAAGCGCGCCTGTAATCAGTTCCTTCATCTCCCAGTTTTCCTCCCCTATCACAGCGTCATGGAGTCCACGCACACATCCACGGCCCGGACTTCTACGCCCGTATTCTTCGTCACCACGTACTGGACTTCGTTCATGATGGACCGGCACACCGCCGGAATATTGACCCCGTTTTCCACTACAATGTGCAGTTCGATAGAAACGGCGTTGCCCTCCAGCCATGTGATGTGCACGCCCTTTCCCATGGCCTCGCGCCGGAGAAGGTGCACAAGGCCGTCCGTCATGGAACGTACCGCCATACCCTTGACGCCGAAACAGTTCGTAGCGGCGTAGCCGGTGATATTGGTAAACACCCCGCCGCTGATGAAAACATTCCCTCGTTCGGTCTGAAACTGTATCATAACTTTCCTCGCTTCCCGCTGTGGTTGTCCGTCAGGTCCTTCATTATATACGATTCCGCCGCAAAGCATAAGGCGCTTACTGGCATTCCATCCGGAACGCCTCCGCCCAGCTTGTTACCGGCACATCGGCCAGCGCGCGCAACTCGTCCCAGTGTCCGGCGGACGGCTCGTCATAGACGCCCACTCCATAGAATCCGGCCTCTTTGGCGGTCCGCATGGCTACAACGGAGTCCTCATAGACCACGATTTCCCCGGGCCGCGCCCCGAAACGCCGCGCCGCTTCCAGATAGATGTCCGGACGGTCCTTTCCCGCTCCCACTTCCAGACAGGATATCAGAAACTCAAAATAGTCCCGTATCCCCAGACGCCCCAGACACATTTCCATCAGGTCCGTGTCGGTCCCGGAAGCAACGGCCATCCGTACCCCGGCGCGGCTGAGGGCCTCCACGTACTCCCGCGCCCCCGCCTTTTCCGGAATGCTCTCCCGGTAACGGACACGCATGGAATCGACAAATTTTTTGCCGACCTCCTCCGGATTGTCGGGAAAGTGAAACCAGTCCACCATAATACGGGACGCCTGCTCAATGTTCAGCGGTTTGATACGTTCCAGCGCTTTATCCAGCGTTTCCGGGTCCGTTACGCCCCGGCCCAGAAGGAAGTCCCGTTCCTCACCCCGCCAGTAGGGCATGGAATCGACCAGTGTTCCGTCAAAGTCGAAAATCGCGAACCTGTGTTTCATTGTCAGCCTCTTTCCCGGCCCCGCGCGGCGCCGTGTGTACTCTCACGGAGAGTATACCATACGCTCTGCCATTTTTCCACAGGTTTTCAAAAAAAATGTGCAAAATGTCCGGTAGTGTCATAAAATCACGCCAGTTTTCAAAGTTTTGAGATGAAGCAAGGAAACCTTCTCTTGAATTGTGGCAAAATGGTAACTATTCAGTCGCGGGGCGAAAGAGCGCCAAATTGAAAAAACACAGAAATTTAGCAAAAATTTCATACGAATTTCACAAATTTATGATAAGCTGATAGAAACACGGGCAGGAGGGAGGCGGGGAATATGGAAGAGAAATATCAGAAAATCATATCCGCGCTTCAGGAAGAAATTCGCGTCCTGAAAGAAGAGCTTGCGCAAACGCGGGAACTTCTGAAAGAAAAGGTAACTATTCAGTCGGGGCAGGAAAAAGGACGCCGTAAGCGTTGCCCCGAAAGGCGTCTTTTACAGCGGAGAGGACATTGATTCCGTGTTTCTTAACGGAACCTATAAAAGACATAATTGCGGCGAAATCATCGGCTCCGGACAGGGTTCGCATACAGCCGCTCACCTTACCCTTCGCTTTCGCCATGCGGAGGCTTTGTTCCGCCCGGTTATTGGTGAACGGGACGCGGAAATCCTCAAGGAACGGAAGCGCCTCGTCCCGGTGAGCCGTCAAACGGTCAATGAGACAGCGAACCGATCCTTTGGCAAGCCTTCCGCGCTGTCCGGGCTGACGGACAGGAAGCGGATTCTTTCCGGCGGCCTGTTCGAGAAGGGCGTCATAGCGCGTCCGGAACGCCAGTACGGTTTCGGGCGGCAAAGCGGGCGCGCCGGCGCGAACAGCCTCGTTACGGGCATGAGCCATCTCCCGCAAAAGAGAGCGCATATCCTCCGCCCATGCCTGTTTCGGGTCGCTTTCATGGATGCCTT
>JAFSRH010000056.1 GCA_017446225.1 Oscillibacter sp. | reverse complement strand
GTAGAACGTCTGCAAGGTGTTGCCAACTCTGGAGAGCATGGTAACGGAGACGATTCCGGTAACCACCATCATGGCGATGACGATAGAAAATGCGGTAATCAGTCTTGCGCGGATTTGCATATTTTTCATCATGAAAACATTTCTCCTTCTCTGTGGTGAGATGAGGACAGTCCGATACAAGTCGGCCGGCCCGATGTAATCCTCCGCCGGGACGCGGCAGGGGTCCGGTAGGGTGTTGCGCTGTTCGCCCTTGACGGCTTACGCCGGGGGAAGCAGTCGCCGGGGAAAGCAAAATACAGAGGCGCCACCTCCTGAAAGCGCTGGAAATTTGCAATGCCCATCTCTCCCTATTTTATTACAAATTTCCCGTTTCGTCAACTGTTTCCTTTGCGGGAACGGGAAAAAATCAATTCCCAAAAAACGGGACAAGCGGAAAAAACAGGCATTGTACGCGGTTACGAAGGCTCGTCCGGGGATTCCGGCGCCGGTTCCGGGAGGGGTTCGGGTTCCGGCTCGGGTTCGGGCCTTGGCGGGGTCCAGTCCAGTTCGGTCACGGTACCGCTGGCCTCGTCCAGCCGGTAAATTTTGCGCGCGCCGCGCTGGGTGAGCAGGTACAGGCCCTGTACGTCATTGGTCCCGGCCCGTCCGGCCATGCTGTAGATGTGGAACTCCTTGCAGGGCACATCGTCCACTAAAATGAGGTGTTCGGAAGCAAAGATGTCGTATTCGTCCATACTCTCCCCGGGCAGTCCGAGCGCGGCGGGGGGAAGGGAGCGGAAATAATCAATGGATTCCGATGTCGTCATGGACACCACAATGTCCACGGGCTTCTTTTCGGGTTCGGGTTCCGGCTCCGGTTCAAGTCCCGGTTCGGGTTCAAGAGCGGGGTCCGGTTCGGGGGGCGGGTCGTCCGGGGGCGGCGTTTCCGGGGTATCCCCCTTTTTGGCGCGTTCGGTGTTCTCGACCTGCGCCGACAAAGTCTCGTCCGGGTTTTCGGCGTCCGGGACGTCCTCCGCGGGCTTCCCGCGCAGGCGCGGAAATACTACCAGTACCACTACCGCGGCAATCAGGACCACAAACACCGGAATGAGAATCAGCAACAGCGGCGGACCTTTTTTCTTCGCGCCCTCCTCCCCTTCGGCTCCCTCTTCCCCTTTCGGTTTCTTCTCCTTTTTGGGCTTCTTTTCCTTGGGAGGCTTTTCTTTTTTGGGTTTCTTTTCTTTCTTTTTCTTACCCTTCTTTTCTTCGGTGGCCTCGTCGCTCATACTGGTTCCTCCATTCTGGCAAGGGCGGTATCGGTTTCGGTCATACAGCGTAAATACAGGCTCACAATTTCATCCCGGGTCAGGCGGCTGTGGATATCGGGCAGTATCAGCCGTTCGTTTCCCATTTCGTAAATCACGGCGTAGCGCAACAGGCGGTTATAGCCGTTCTCCCCGCGCCCTAACAGGGCCTCCCGCATGGACCGCGGCAGGGCCATGCCCCGGAACAAATGCTCAAGACTGCTTCCCGTCACCTTGTCCAGCAGGCTGAACACGCCTAACAGGAAGCAGTGTCCGGGGATGGTATCGCCGTCCCCGGAACTGGCGGAGAGGGCTTCCATGAACAATCCGCGCTGGTAGGCGCGCCGGATGATGTCCTTGCTGTCGGTGACGTTATGCTGTCTCATCAGGGCCAGACAGGCCCAGCGGAGAAAGCGCGGCGGCCCCATACGGTAAATGGAAATCCGGATGTTTGTTGACAGGGGGCCGGAAGGCAGACGCAGGGCCTTTTCCTCCCGGCGGAACATATACGATAACATAGGGTCTTTGTGTATCAGCGCGGCGCAGGCGCTGATATCGGGAGTGGGTTCAAGAAGCGCGGAAAGCAGTTTTCCGTACGGGGTTTCGGAGAGGGGCGGGAGCTGTTTAAACAGGCAGAAAGGTTTCTCGAAGAAATAGCCCTGAAAGAGCTCGTAGCCCATGGCGCGCGCCCCGCTGAATTCCAGTTCCGTTTCGACCTTGTCGGCGAGGAACCGCGCCCCGGGCGCGCCGTGATTGCGTACGGCGTCCCGCTGGAAGAGTACGTTCGTACGCGTGAAGTCCACGCGGATGATATGGAACAGGGAGAGCAGGCGCCGGAATTCGCTCCGCTCCTGATAGTTTTTCAGGGCGAGGGTATAGCCAGACTGCCGCAGTTGGCGGAGTTTACGTTCAAGGGCTTCGTCCGGGCGGACGTGCTCCATGACCTGAACGACAATGTCTTTCGGGTCGGACTGGCGCGCGTAATCGCTGAGAATCAGGTTGCGCGTAAAGTTGATGTAGGCGGGGAGGCCGTCCGTGAGTTGCCGGAGGCCGAAAACGGTGACGGCTTCCGTCAAGACGCCTCTTGTGGCGGCGTCTCCGTCCGTGATGTGGGCGGCGTTGCCGGAACCGTTACGGTAGAGCAGTTCATAGCCCACGGTCTCCCGGCTGGGATTGAGAATCGGCTGGCGGGCAATGTAAGCGTACAGAATACCACCCCTTTCACGACACGGGCTTGTCCATCCGTGACATGGCCGCATCGCTTTCTTCTCCGCAGGCCCTGTAAAGTCCGGCAATGTCCCCGTCACTTAAACGGGTACGGATATCGGGCGGCGGCGCAAAGCGCGGGTTATGGGTTTCGTAGAACTCGACATAGCGCAGAAGGAGGGCGTAATCATTCGGGACGCGTCCGGTCAGGGCGTCCCAGACGGACGTTGAAATGTCAAGGCCGCGCAGGAGGTAGGCCGGACTTTCCCCCACGATGGTTTCCATGAGGCTGAGAATGCCGAGCAGGAACACGTTCCCGCTCTGCACGTCCACTTCCAGCCGGGATTGCGCGGCGAGCGCGTCCATGAACAGGCCGCGCCGGAACGCCTGACGGGGCAGGTCCTCATCTCCGGAGGCGTTGTTGTGCCGCAGGAACGCCAGACAGACCCAGCGGCGCAAGTAATGCGGCCCCATACGGTAAATCGCGGCGCGGATATCGTCAGGGGATTTTGTGCGCGTCCTTGTGCGTCCGGAGGGCGGCGGGAGCGCGGCCATTTCCCGGGGGAAGAGGTAGGACAGAAGCAGGTCGTTCTCAATGATTCGGGCGCATTCGACTTCCCAGCGGACGTCCGGGGAGATATGCAGGAGCGTATGGAGAATTTTCCCGTACGCGGTCTCCGCCAAGGGGAGAATCGGAATCGACAAAAGGTCCGGTTTGCGGAAGTAGTAGCCCTGAAAGAGCAGGTAGCCCATAGAGAGGGCGTTCTGAAAATCAGGTTCGTTTTCTATGCGGTCGGCCATGAAAACGGTTTCCGGGGTGCCGTAATTTCGGACCGCGGCGCGCTGGAAGACGGGCGTTGTACGCTTGAAGTTCACGCGGATGACGTCAAAGAGGGACAACTGATGACGAAGGCGCGTCTGTCCGATGTAGTTTTTCAAGACCAGCATATAGCCGGACTGCCGGAGCGCGCGGAGCTTGTTTTCCACGTCCTCATTGATCAGGGCGTTGCCCATGACCTGTACCACGACTTTTTCGGGGTCGGCCTTGCGGACAAAGTCATCTAAAATGAGGCGGGAAGTGAAGTTGATATAGGCGAAGCGGCCGCCGGTGAGCTGTTGGAGGCCAAAAAGGGAGACCGCGTCCGTCAGGACTTTACGGGTCGCGGCATCTCCGTTGGTGATGTTCGCCACGTTGCCGGGACTGTTACGGTAGAGCAGTTCGTAGCCCACGGTTTCCCGGCGCTGGTTAAAAATCGGCTGACGTGCAATATATGCGTTCAGAGGATCAGCCCCTTTATATTGGTGTATCCATCCTTAAAATTGCCGTATCGGTCTCTTCCATGCACATTCTGTAAATACGGTCAATCTGCCTCTTGTCTAAAGACGTGCGAATATCGGGTAGAACGAGAGTAGGGTCCTGTCTTTCATACCAGCGCACATAACGCAGGAGCAGGGAATAGGCCTGAGCGTCCCCGCTCTGGTCACGCGGAAGGCCGCGCAATAAGTAGGCCGGATTTTCTCCCGCAATTTTTTCTATCAGACTTAGGACGCCAAGCAGGAACACATTTCCATTTGGAACGTCCACGTCCAGTTCTGAATTTTTCGCGAGTTCCTCCATGAACCTTCCGCGCAGGTAGGCGCGCCGGGGCAGGGTATCGTCCGGCGTGATGTTGTTATGCCGCATATAGACCAGCCACAGCCAGCGGCGCAGACCGGGCGGCCCCATGAGACGTGCCGCGTGCGCAACGCTTTCTTCTCGAACGTAAGTTCGACTGGGGGGGGTAGACAGAATGGACTTCATTTCCCGAAGGAACAGGTAGGAGAGCAACAAATGCCGCTCTATGATTCGGGCGCATTCGATATCCCACTGGAGATCGGAACTCTGCGCCTGATGAATCGCCCGCAGAATTTTACCGTAAGCGGTTTCGGCCAGCGGGGGAAGCGGTACGGACACAAGCTCCGGCTCTCCGTAATAGAAACCCTGAAAGAGCTTGTAGCCCATGCGGAAGGCGTTGTAGAAGTCGTCCTGTGTCTCAAGGCGGTCGGCCATGAACGCGGTGTGAGGCGTTCCGTACTTCTGGACCGCCTCCCGCTGGAAATGGGAATTTGTGGCCTTGAAGTTTACGCGGATGACGTCAAAGAGGTTCAGGACATGATGAAAACGCGGCTGTCCGGTATAGTTTTTCAGGACAAGAAGGTATCCGGCTTCCTGAAGGGCGCGGAGCTTTGTTTCCATGCGTTCGTCCATGGCGAACTTCTCCGTGATTTGCACGACCACTTTTGCCGGGTCGGCCTTGCGGACGAAATCGTCCAGAATGAGATCCGGCGTGAAATTGACGTACGCCCGGCCGCGGGTCAGGTCCTGAAAGTCAAAGAGCGTGACGGCGTTCGTCAGGACTCTTTTGGTAGCCATGTCGCCGTTTACGTTGCGGTCCGTCTTTCCGGAGGCGTCCCGGTAGAGCAGTTCGTAGCCCACATTTTCCCAATCCCGGTTTAGGATGGGCTGGCGCGCGATCGATACGTTCAACGGATACATCCCCTTTCCGGTCAGACAATCTCCACGCTGTCGCCGTCTTTGATCACTTCCTGAAATTGTCCGGGTTCGCCGTTCACCCGCAGTTCAACGGGCTTGTCAAGGTTCTGGAAGTCAAGATCGGAGAATTTCAGCAGGTCCATCAGGTAGTACGGCTCTCCGCCGGGTTTGCCGAAGAGCATGAGTTTTTCCCCGTTGAGCGTCACGCGGATTTGTCCGCCGTCCCCCGTGGCGGGTACGGGCGCGGGCGCGGCCGGGACTTGTTCAGGTACCGGTACCGGTACCGGGTCCGGGGCCGGTTCTTTGCGGTCAACCCAGATGTCGTCCCCGGTATGAATGGCCGTGTTCGCGCGTACCTTGGCGCCGTTGATCGTGACGCTTCCGACAAAGTCAGGCCCCAGCACATCCGCGACCGTTCTGGCCGCGTCCTCCCCGGGCTTGGCCGGGACAAACTGAAGGTGGTCCCCGGCGTGTACGGTGTCCGTCAGCGCGGCGAGTTCGCCGTTGAGCAGGATCACCGGCGGCACGGGCAGTCCGCCCCGGAAAAATTTTCTCTCCCCGTTGAGCGTAAAGGACAGGTTCCCGCCCGTGCGGCCCATCATGTCGTTGTAGTTGTAGCCGTTCATCATGAGCAGGTCGCGGACAATCAAGGACCCGCTCCGGAAAAGTTTGGCCGGTTCCCCGTTCAACAGAATCACGTAGCTGTCATTGATGAGGCCCAGCCCCGCGGAAATGGCGATTCCCAGCGGCGTGGCGTACTCGGGGTCGTTGAGGTTGTATTCTTCCGCGTAGGCGTTCCGCTGGAAGTGGTTCCCGGCGGTCGTGACGCGGTTCGGGTCCATTTTCAGTTCTTCCGCGACTTTCTCCCGAAGTCCGGTCAGCTTGCACCCGCCCCCGGCCAGAAAGACGGCGGACGGGAGACGTCCGTTGAGGTCAAGGACGCGCTGGGCGATTTCCTGCGCCAGATTCGACACGGACGGCGCCACGATTTCCTGTAACTCTTTGGGGTCCATGTCGTGGGACAGGCCGAGAATGTCCGTATAGGTCACGGGCCGGTCCTGATTGAGCGACATTTTCAACTGTTCGCCGGTCTCAAAATCGACCAGAAGCGTACGCATCAGCAGTTCTGTGATTTCGTCCCCGGCGATGGTGGCCATGGTGTAGCCGACAACGCTTCCGTCCCGGCAGATGGCGATATCGGACGTGCCCGCGCCGATGTCGACAAGCACCAGATTCAACAGCCGGATATCGGCGGGAATGGCGGCGTTCAATGCGGCAATCGGTTCGAGCGTCAGACTGGCCACTTCCAGCCCCACTTTCGAGACCACGGCGTAGAGGCTGTCCACCACGCCCCGCGGAAGGAACGTTGCCACGACTTCCGCTTCCAGTACCTTTCCGCTGTGGTCGCGTATGCTGGACATGGGGTACCCGTCAATCCGGTAGCCGGTGACGGTGTAGCCGACCATGTAATACTGATCGTTCTGGTCGTCCGACTGCTCCATGATGACCTGTTCGGACTCCGACACGGCCCCCGCTTCCAGATGGCTGATGTCGTCCTCCGTGATGGGCTGGACGGCGGGCAGTTCCAGCGAAAAGGCGGCGGCCTCCGATTTCAGGGCGCGTCCGGCGGCGGCCACGCAGACCCGCGCAAGCCGGATTTTTGTCCGCTTTTGCAGGCGCTCTATCACGGACTTTGCCACGCGGGCCACCTGTCCGATATTTTCGATCTGTCCGTCCAGCATGGACCGCTGACCGTGGTTTTCCTTCTCAATGGCCAGCACGTGGAGTTTTCCGTCCACGACTTCCCCCACTACGCCGATAATGCTGCGCGTGCCGATATCCAAGGAAAAGACAATATTCGCGTCCTGTTCTCTCATAGCCTCGCCCATAGAAATTCCTCCAACCGGGCCGCGCCGCCCGTCCGTTTTTGCGCGCGGTTTGACTGTTCTTCCGCGCGGCAAAGCGCGCGGTTCCGCCTTTTCGGGCGGAGCCGGTTTCCCGGCCTTACGGGGTTCAGATGTAGCCATAACGTCCCTTCTTCACATCGCCCACTAATTTTCCGTCCGCCAGCGTCACCACCCGGCGGCGCATGATGTTTACCACGTAGCTGGAATTTGTGGACATAATAATCGTGGTGCCCTTCCGGTTCAATTCGTTCAACAGGTGCAACATATCCCAGATGGTATCCTCGTCCATATGGTCGGTGAAGTCGTCCAGCATGAGGACGGCCGGGGAATGGAGAATTGCCTTGGCGATCAGCACGCGGCGGCATTCCGAAGAGGACAAGTCGCGCGGGAAGGTGTCGCCGCACTCAGGCACGCCCACAACCCCCAGCGCCTTGTCGACAAGGGGCTTGTTCACGATTCTGCTCCGGAAGAAAAAAAACCGCCGCACTTCTTCGGAAAGGTTTCCGTAAACGGTCTCGGACCGGTCAAGGTCCGCGCCCTGTTCGATACAGCGTATGGCGGAAAACGCCGTTTCGCGTTCCCGGGGGTTCAGGGGGGTAACGTCCTTGTCGTCAAGAAAGACTTTTCCGAGACTTGGCTTCATCCGTCCGGAGATGATGTTCATGAGGGTGCTTTTCCCCGCGCCGCGGCTCCCCACCAGAAACAGAAAATCCCCCTGTTCTATCGTCAGGTCGATTCCCTGTACCGCCCAGTGTTCAAATTCTCCCAGATGATAGAGTTTGGATACGTTATCCAGTCGTATTGTGGGCATAGCTCCGCCTCCCGTCTTTTCACTGCGCCTCCGGAAAAAATCCCGATTGACATTTCCGTCAAAATTCGATATCATGACTTCCGGTGAAAGGAAGTGAAATCTGATGTTTGTCATCATGATTGTTTTCCACCGCGTGATGAAAATTCCCGGTCATGATGGGGGTCGAAACCATGAATGAGCAAAACCGGCAAAGTCCGGTAAAATGGATTCTGCTTGTGTGCGCGCTGGCGGTATTCTGCGTGGCCGGGGTCGAGTTGCTCTACTGCCGCTTCAATGACCCGAAGCTCTACGAGTCCATTGTTACCCCCGTACGTATCTTATACCATGACACACGGGCGCAAGTCAAGGGGTACGCGGAATCATTTGACCGCTGGGAGGCGGAACAGGTCCGGACGCGGGCCGTTATCGCGGAGACACAGCGCGTGGAGGCCGAAGCGCGCCGTTTACGCGCCACGGCGCGCCGTCAGGCGCGGCAGGACGCCGCCCTTCAACGGGAAGCCGCGCGGCGGCGGAAAGAGGAACAGGCCCACGCGGCGGAACTGCTTCAGGACGCGCGGGAGTTCGCGCAATTAGCCGGAGACCCGAGCATTCGGGAAGAGCTGGAAAAGGCGGACCCGGCCGTCACGGAACTGGTGACCAGAGACGGACAGGAATTCCTTACCGGCGGGAACCTGACCCTGTGTTATTTCAATCAGGGGGACGAGCAGTGGAAAGACAAGCCGTTTGGCCGTGACCCCATTGGCCGTTACGGGTGCGGACCCACGGCGTTGGCTATGCTGGTTTCCGGCATGACCGGAAACCTTGTGACGCCGGAAGCCATGGCGGCGTGGGCGGCCTCGCAGGGGTACGCGGCGTTGCACAGCGGTTCCTACCTCTCCATTGTGTCCGGAACCGCGAAACGCTACGGGCTGGACTGCGTCTCCATTCCGGTCGCGGAGGCCGGCGCCGATACGCTCTATGATGCGCTTTCCACGGGCGGAATCGTAGTGGCCCTGATGGGGCCGGGACATTTCACGTCCGGCGGACACTTCATCCTCTTGCACGGGACGACCCTTTCGGGCGGCATTCTCGTGGCGGACCCCAACAGCAGAGACAACAGTCTTGCCGTCTGGGAACCGGACGTGATTCTCTCGGAACTCTCCGGAAGCCGGCACGATGGCGCCCCCCTCTGGCTGATTACGGCCCCGGGGGACCTGTAAGCCGCTATCCGCATAAAACCCGCTCCATCATTGGCGGTGGAGCGGGGCTGTGTGAAAGGGTATCGTCAGGGCCGGGACTGGTTGGGGCGGAACATCTTGTAGAACGAACGCTCCCCGCCCATCCGGATACTGAGCCGCCGGTCCAGTTCTATGGTCGATTCCAGCAGGCGGCGGTACTGTCCCACTTGTTCATACAACGGTATCTCGTCCGGGGTCTCCGGGGCCGCGCCGTCGGCCAGTTCCGCCGCGCGGACGGCGTCCTCACGCGGGAGCGTCTCCACAAAGGCCCGGAAAGAAGCGTCCATTTCCGACAGGTACCGTACCGGGTCCTCCCGCATGGACAACAGCATGGTGACGGAAATCTGGTCCCGGTGTTCGGCGGCAATGAGGATTTGCCGTGTCAGGTCGGCCACTTCCATGAGCCGAATCGTCTGCGCCTTTTTTCGTCTCCAGAGGTCCTCAAGAGTATGACGGTCCATAGGCGTTTCGTCCTCCCATGTCCAGCCCGGGGTCGGATACGTTGCGCGGCCCGGACATACTGCTTACGGCGTTCGCGCCGTTCTGTTCGGCCACGTTACGCTCGGCAATGCGGAACGTGTCGCGCAGGTCCACAATGAGGGGGCGCAGGCGGTCCAATTCCGCCTGATTCCGCCCGATTTTAATCCGGTTGAGGTCGTAACTGAAAAACTCGTACAGACGGTGCAGTTCCCGGCTGATTTCGTATTTCCTGTCCAACGTGTCGTCCAGATAGCGAACGATGGCGATACAGCGGTCCATGGAAGCCTCAAACAGTTCGTAGTTCCGCTGTTGCAGGGCCAAGTCGCCCCGCAACAGACGTTTCACCAGTTCGTCAAGGACCAGAAGCAGCAGTTCCGCCGGCGTCATGGTATTCAGGGATTGTTCCTTGTATTGTTGAAAGCCTCTTGTATTCATAATTTCAACCGTCCGTATTCATCATTAGCGGCCGGGCGGATCATCCGCCCATCAGACCGGCCAGAGCGGAGCTTTGGCTGTTCATGGTGTTCATCAGCTTTTCCAGCGCGGTGAACTGGCGCGTGTAGTAGTCGATTTTACTGCTCATCTTGCTTTGCCACTGCTCGATCTTCTTCTGCACGCTGTCCACCTGTTTCTGAACGTCATTGCTCAAAAGGGACGTGGAAGAGTGAGTGGAACCGGCCTTCCGGACCAGAATCCCGGGATTTGCGATCGAAGTGGAGGAATAGCGCTCCATGGTGGTCTTGATACTGGTCATGAGGCCGTCAGTCGAAGCGCCGCCTTCTCTCGACTTGGTGAAGGCGTTGCGGACGCTGTCGGGGTCCTTGTCCAGCGCGGAACGGAGTTTGCTTTCATCGAGCTTGATTTGAGTCAGGCCGCCGGAATAGGTGGATTCAATGCCCATATTCCTGAGCGCGGCGCCGTCATTGCCGCCGGGGCTGATGGCGCGGACCATGCTTTCGTAGAGGGCGCGGAGGTCGCTGTCGCCGAAGAGAATGCCCTGTTTCGCTTTGGCCTCATAGTTTTCAATGGCCTTTTCGGACATACCGGATTTGTCATCCTCGGTCAGCGGCTCGTATTTGGCATGGGTGGAGGAACTCTTTTCGGCGGGCTGGGTGGCGTAGGCATCGTGGACTTCTTTCATGATGGCGTTGTACTCGTTCACAAAGTCGGTGATCGTCTTTACAAGGTCATCGGAGCCGCCCGAAGTGGTGAAAGAAACGGCGTTGGCCTTTTCGGCCGCTGTGACGGTCTGGCCAATCTTTTCCGTGTTGAAGCTGTCCTTGAGCGTGACGGACATCCCGTCCATGTCAAAGGTATTGGAGGAGCGGGTCAGTTCCACGAGGGAATCATTGACGAGCGCCCGGACTTTGGCGTCCGTGCCGGTGGTATAAGAAGCGCTTTGCGTCAAAGGGTCCGTGGAGCCGAAGAGGCTTTGGGCAAGGTCATTGTCAAAGCTGATAGCGCTGTTCGCGCCGGTTTCCTTGGAGGTAAAGACGAAATTTCCGGTGAGCTTGGAGAACGAAGCGTTCACGCCCATGTCACTGTTGTTGATTCCTTCCAGCACGGATTCCAGAGAGGAGTCTTTCGCGACATAAATGCTCTTGCCGTTGATTTTCAGCTCATAGAGCGGGTCGCCCTTGTCATTGACGCGGTAGTAGCCGTTGGCGTCTTGCGCATAACGGTTTCCGGTGGTCTTGTCCGTCCAGTAATTGCCGTCTTGCGTCAGACGGCCGGTAATGGTCGTATCGGATTCCACGGCCGGCGTAAATGTGGAGCTGAAGTTGTCACCGAGCAGAGTTCCAATAGAGGTCTTGGTATTCAGGTAGTTACTCAAACCGGCGTCACC
>JAFSRH010000055.1 GCA_017446225.1 Oscillibacter sp. | reverse complement strand
TCACTCAAAATAGGCTTGCGGGATGTTGCGACCATTCCGTAAGCTGCCGCCCTATGTGTTCTTCATCTTGAGTATACACCGCCTCCTGACAAAAAGCAAGCCCTTGTGACAAAAAAATTATGAACAAACTGAAAACAATCGCCGGGAGAGGGACGCCGTACCCTGTGCCCGGCTTTTTTTCTTGACAGACGGCGCGTCTTTCCGTATTATGGGAGCACGGAACACCTGTGCAAAGGAGTGAGGAGCCGTGGAAGTGATACTTGGCATTGATGTCGGCGGCTCCACGACAAAGGTCGTGGGACTGCGGGAGGACGGAAGCGTACTGTCTGTGTTGCGGGTGAAAGCGGAGGACCCGCTGACGAGTCTCTACGGGGCGTTGGGCAACTATCTGAGCGGAAACGGCCTGTCCCTGCAAGACGTGCGGCGGGTGGCCCTGACGGGCGTCGGGTCCAGTTACGAGGACGGCGGCGTGTTTCATCTGCCCACCCGCCGGGTGGACGAGTTTTCGGCCATTGGTACGGGGGCGTTGGCGTTGTCGGGGCAGAACTCGGCTCTGGTGGTGTCCATGGGCACGGGGACCGCGTTCCTTTGGGCGGAACGCGGGAAACGCGTGGAACACCTGTGCGGAAGCGGAATCGGCGGCGGGACGCTCGGCGGACTGTGTAAAAAGCTCGTGGGTACGGAGCGTTCCGGGAGTATCGCGCGGCTGGCGGCGAACGGCGACCTCAGCCACGTGGACCTGACCATCCGGGACCTGACGCGTCACCCTCCCGCGACCCTTGACCCCACCCTCACGGCCGCTAATTACGGCAATCTCTCGGAGGACGCCACTCCCGCCGATCTGGCCGCCGGGACCGTCAATCTCGTCTTACAGGCCATCGGTACCATGACGGTCCTTGCCTGCCGGTGCTGTGACACGAAAACGGTCGTGCTGACCGGCTCCATGACCACCCTGCCGCAAGCGGAAGAAAATTTCCGTACGTTCGAGAACCTTTACGGCATACGCTACATCATCCCGGAAAACGCCGCCTTTGCAACGGCAATCGGCGCGGCCCTCTGCGCCCTGTGAACGTCAAACGCCGTCCCCGCGCGACACGGGAACGGCGTTGTGTTATGCTTCGGGGGCGTCCTCATCCTCCGGGGGCGGTTCGATTTCAAATTCCAGCTTCCGGCCGCAGTTCGGACAGAGAATTTCCCCGTCCTCCAGCACGCCTTCGTCAAAGTACACCGTCTCCTGACACGCCGGACACGTGGCCGCGTAACAGGCTTCGCCTTCGTCCTCTTCGTCCCCAAAGAGCGCTTCTTCCACGTCCTCCAAGTCGCCGCTCACGGCGTCCAGCGTCTCGGACAACGTGCCCTGCTCATCCCGGAGGGCTTCCAGCTCATCGGCCACGCCGCCCAGAATGTCAATGATTTCCGAAAGCAGTTTGCCTTCTTTCTTGTCCCGTTCCAGCTCCATGCCCTCGGCAAGGCCTTTCAGGTACGCCACCTGCTCCCCGATACTCATGCCCCGCACTTCCTTTCCAGACAGGCCCTCACTTCACCCGGCCCAGATATTCGCCCGTCCGGGTGTCGACCTGAATCTTTTCGCCCTCGTTGATGAACAGCGGCACCTTGATTTCCGCGCCGGTTTCCAGAATGGCGGCCTTTGTCACGTTGGTGGCCGTGTCGCCCTTTACGCCGGGTTCCGTCTGCGTGACGGTCAGGTTCATAAAGTTCGGCACTTCCACCCCGAACACCGAGCCTTTATAGCTCAACAGTTTGCACATGGTGTTTTCCGTGACAAACCGGAAGCCGTCCCCCAGAACGTCCCGGTTCAGGGGGATATCGTCATAAGTGGTCGGGTCCATAAAGTGGTACAGGTCGCCATCGTTCCACTGGTACTCGGCGTCCCGGCGCTCAATGGAGGCCTGTTCAAACTTGGCGGTGGGGTTGAAGGACGTCTCCGTGACGCCGCCCGTGATGACGTTCTTCATCTTCGTGCGCACGAACGCCGCGCCCTTGCCCGGTTTGACGTGCTGGAACTCCACCACTTGCATGACTTTTCCGTCCATCTCAAACGTGACGCCGTTCCGGAACTCCCCGGCTGTAATGGTAGGCATTGTAACTCACTCCTCACAGAATTTTTCGCGGGCAGTTCCGCGGTGCCCTTATTGTATCCGATATCCGCGCCGATTGCAAGCCTTTTTTCATATCGGCGTTTCCATTCTCCGGCGGCAGACCGCTTTAAACGGCTCCTGCAAGGCGTGTAAGACCTTCTGCCACGGCGTGACCGCCCCGCCGCACGGCTCCACCATCAGCGACAGCACCCCCGCACGGTTCGCCGCTAAAACGTCCGTTAGGAGTTTGTCGCCCAGCATGGCGGTGTGGTCCGGGGACGCGTCCGCGCGGGACATCGCGGCGCGGATTCCGCGTGTGGACGGCTTCCCGGCGTGGCCCTGATACGGTACGCCCAATTCCGCGCAGAACTCCCGTACCCGCCGCCCGGAACGGTTGTTGGAGACGATCATAAACGTAATGCCGTGGCGTTGCAAGCCGGCAATCCACGCCCGGAGCGGCTCGTCCGGACGCCGCACGCGTTTCGGGGCTAACGTGAAATCCAAATCGCTGAGCAGTAACGTGACGCCCAGCGCGGAGAGGCGTTCGGGCGTGAGGTCGCTGTAACGTTCATAAAGGCGTCCGGGAATCAGGGAAAGCGACATAGGAAGCTCCTTTTACGCATAATCTTCAATGACAGGCAACGACAGGCGGAAAGGGGAATGTACTGTGCAGCTTTATTACGCGGTGACGGCGGCGGATTTCCGGGAAGCGGTCGGAAACGGACGGCGGTTCGTCCATGTGGCGTATCGAATCGGGGAGGAGTCGGCGTTACTGCGCCAGCCCCCGCCGCTACGCACGCACGGGGATTTTATGTCCATCGGCGACAGGGAGGCCGGAGCGGTGAACAGTCCGGAGGCGTTATGCGGCGCGGTCGTCCGGGAATGTCTGCGGCGGGGCTATCAGGCCGTGGTACTGGACTTCGAGACCGGCCCCCGGGACGATTTGCGGGCCTTCGCGGGATTGCTGGAAGCGCGTCTGCGGGAGAACCGGCGGAAGCTGTACGTCCCGGAGACCTACATTGACGCCGCGCCGGAGGCCGTGGAACTGGTCTGTACGGCGGTATCCGGCGGGAACTTTCAGGAGTATTTGGAGGAAATCTTACAGCGGCGCGGCGGCGGGGAGCGTGTTGCGCTGGACGTCCAGCGGCTGCGGATGGACTTCCGGCTCCCGGCCCCCACGGGGGAGGGCGTGCCGCTGGACCCGGACGCGTTCGAGACGTTACGCGAGGGGAAAGCGGTGTACTTTTCGCCGGACCTGTGCGCGCGGTACTTCACCTGTACGCGGGACGGACAGGCGCATTTCGTCCTGTTTGACGATGCCGACACCATCAGGCACAAGTTACGAATCGGGGAGGCGTACGGCATAGAGACGGCGTTTCTGCAATGGCCGGAAGTCCGCGACATCGCCCCCGCGCTCAGTTCTTACTAAAATCATGCTACGCTGATCCGCTGTCCCTTATTATAACACATCCTCCGCTCAATGTCAATTTTAGGATAGGCCCGGAAACAGTACGCGCTCCGGGATTGCCGGATGTTCGTCCGTATCATGCTTCGGCGCGTTGCTCACAGAAGGGCCGCGATTTTTTTCGCAAGCGCCATAATCGTTAAAATCGGCGGATTTCCCAGCGACTTGGGAAGTATGGTCGCGTCCGCCACATAGAGGTTGTCGGGCAGGGAAGGATTATGCAGCGTGTCCTTTTCCGCCGCCGTAAGCGGCAGCATTCCGCCGGGGTGTCCGGCGTTCAATGTGCCTAAGAACTGTTTTTCTTTCGGCACGCCCAAACGAATCAGAATTTCCCGGCTCCGCGCGATGGCACGCTCCATTCGTTCGCGGTCAACGGGCGTCAACGCCTTGTCAATCCGTCCGCCGTCCGCGCCGCCCGTTTCCTCATCCGCTAACTTAATCATGATACTGACAAGATCAGACATAGGGAGATACCATTTCCTGTTGAAAAAGAAGCTGAGATAATCCATATAGGGCGACAGAATGTAGCCGTCTTGTTGGCTGATGAAAGGCATGAGAATCTGCTTATCCTGTCCGAAACCCGGCAACGGCCCCGCCACGCACAGCACAGGGTCCACAAACAGCGTTTTGCCGCACGGAATGCCGGAATTTTGTAAAATGACCGGCGTTCCCAGTCCTCCCGCGGCAAGTATGATGAGGTCGGCGTGAAAGACCGTCTTTTTCCCGCGCCGTTTGGCACGGACTCCGGTTACGGACTTCCCTTTCAGTTCCAGTCCGGATACCTTGCAGTCAGTCACCAGTTCCGCGCCCCCGGCAACGGCTTGCGCTATCAACGCTCTTGTGTCCCATTTCGCGCCCGTGGGACAGCCGATGGCGCAATGTCCGCACCCAACGCATTGCGGAGCGTCCAGCAGTTTAGGCGTCACGACAGGACGAAGCCCCATTTCCTCGAATACGGCGTACATTTTTTTCGTGGTTTCCGTCCAGTGTTTTTGATGTTCGGTCGTGACGGGCAGTTCCCGGTACAATTCCTCAAACTGCGCGTCCAGATTGATTCCCAACGCTTTGAGCGCGCCGTCACAGCGCGCCGCGTTTCCGGTGGCAAGGGTTGTGGTCCCGCCCGCGCCGATTCCGCGAACCATGACCATGTTCCCTGCTTTTTCCGCCAGCATATTCGGGAACAACAGACGAATGAGGCGCGCGTCAAAAAACAGGCCGCTGTGTCTGAAACGCGCCAGTTGATTGATTGGCAGTGAAAGAGGCTTGAAGTCCCCTCCCGCTTCCAGAATGGTCACTTGATACTTTCCCTGTAATTCTTTGGCTATCATGCCGCCGCCAGCCCCCGTCCCGATAACGATGGCGGTTTTTGCTCTATCGCTCATCCGCGATTCCTCCCGTAAAACAGGCCTCGCAAGTTTTATGACCCTCCGTAATCCGTTTGGTAAACGTCAGCGTTCCGCCGCCGAGAAGCCCGGAAATGACGCCGGAGTCGACAGAGGACATAAGCGCGCACTGTTCCGGCGTATAAAATCCGCTGAAATAGCATTTCCGTACCGTAATCTCTCCCGGAAGATGTCCGCCCATGGAAATTTGCAAATTGCGGTAGAGATAGAAAATCAGCCGCTCTACGTCTTTTTTGTCCGTAAATCCGGTAAGCCGGCGCAGACGCCGCCCCAAGTCGAAAGCCGTCCGGTAAAGATATTCCGGGCTTGCGCCGGTACGGCCCGCCGTAAACTCCGCGTACTCCCGCAGAGCTTGTCCGGGGGCGAGACGCCAGACGGATTTTCCCGGCGCGTGAAAGGCGCGGGCCGCTAAATTCAGCAGAATTTGCGACTGAACGCTGACCAGTAACGCCGGGGTATGGCGTTCGAGACGGCACAGAAGTTTTCTTGCAATCCGCGCTTTCAACGGTACATCTCCTCAATTTCCCGCGCAAAATGCGCCTCAATGTTTGCCCGCTTTAGCTTCAGGTTCGGCGTAAGCTCTCCCGCCTGAACGCTCAACGGACGGGAAGCAACGCGGTATCCGCGTATCCGTTCCGGACGCAACAGCTCCGCGTTTATCCGTTCAATACAGCCGCCCAAATCGGGGACAGACCCGTCCAGCCAGAGCAGGGCCGCGCAGTACGGACGCCCTTCCCCTATCAGCATGGCCTCCGAAACGCCGGGAATATCCTTTAATTTCTGCTCCAGTTTGGGGATACTGACGTTTTTTCCGTAAGCGGTAACAATGAAATCTTTCTTCCGTCCGTACAGGATAATGTGCCCGTTATCCTGTACGTTTCCCAAATCGCCGGTACGCAGTACGCCGTTCCGGATATTCTCCGCTTCCAGCCCGTAATAGCCCGGCGTCACCTGCGGCCCTTCCACAATCAGTTCGCCGTCAGACGCTACGCTCACGGTCGTTTCCGGCAACGGCGCGCCAACGGTGGGAATGACGTTATCTCCCAGTCGGTTTATGGAGATAAGCGGCGCTTCCGTCTGCCCGTAGGCATTGTGAATCTCAATGCCGAGAGCGCGGAAGTTCCGCAACAGGGTTTCGCTCACCGGAGCCGAACCCACAATTAATTGCTTGCAACGGTCGATTCCGGCTTTTCGCAAAACGCCCTTGCGGAGAATCGCGCCCAGCGTCCGTTTACAGGCGCCCTCTTTCGCGGCAAGCCACGCTTTTCCGATACGGCTTGACGCCGCCTGATTCCAGACTTTCTCATAAAAGCGCGGGACAGAGAAAAATACGTTGGGACGCACTTTCGGCAACGCCTCAGAGAGAGAATGAAACTCATTGAGATAGTAGTAATCAACACGGGCCAGCAGATAATACGGCGCGTAAGCGGCTAAAATGCCTTCCACCACATGACTTAACGGAAGAAAGGACAGATAGCGCAGGGAGCGGTTCCGGTCCTTCCATGGCAACAGATCCGCCAATGTTTCGCCCATCCACGCAAGCTGTCCGTAACGGAACGTCACGCCTTTTGGCTCGCCCGTAGTGCCGGAAGTATAGCGGATTGTCGCCAAATCTTCCGGGCCGGGATACTGTCGGGGCGCAGGTTTTGACGCCCGTTCCAAAAAACGCGCCCACGGCATTGCGGACGGATGTCTTACGGTTTCTCCCGCCGAGAAGGAAACGATTTGCGCGTTGGTATTCAGCCCGTCCAACTGTTCCATCATTCTACTGTCGCCGATAAAGAACCACGTTGCGCCGCTTTTTCGGAGCAGTAACGCCGTTTCGGCGGGCGGCGTTGTGTAGTAGATGGGGACGCTGACCGCGCCCAAAAGGCCGAGAGCCTGTTCCAGCGTCAGATATTCCACAGAGTTGACGCCGGTCAGGGCGATTCGGTCGCCCTTCCGCACGCCCCACGCCCAAAGCGCGCTCATCATTTTGTCAATGCGCCTGTTGGCCTCCGGACCTGTCACTTTCCGGATTCCGTCCGCGGAAACGTTGTAATAACAAATAGGGTAGCGTTGGCTGTCACGGCGAACCCGCGCCTGTTCAAACACGCTTTGCGCCGTCTGACGCATAAAATTTTTCTGGCAGGCGAATTGTAAAAGCCGGTCAACGTATTCGCGCCATTGGGGGAAATCAGAGCCGCAAAGCCGTTCCGTATTCGTGCGGTCAAACTCCTGTTCCCCGAAAAAATAGGGCAGGAGCGTCAGAAGATTGCTGACAATGTTCTTTTTCTTCCCGCCTTCCCGCCTGTTATGGAGCAACCCGGCCCGTTTCAGGACGGGCAGGGGAACAAAAACGGATTCCGGCAGGGAAACCGACAAATTTTTTTCCGCCCAGTCCCTGACGTACTCCGCAAGCTCTCCCGCACGGGGCGCCGCTTCTTTCGGACAGGTAATATGAAAGGTTTTTCCCTCCGCTTCGTCCGAAAAGCTGATTTTGATAACGCAGTCCGCCGCGTAATCCCCCGGAATCAGATTCAGCGGCGTTTCCGGCTTCATCGGAAAGACGCGCATTTTACCCAACAGCATGAGTTTCAGGACATAATAAACCGTGTTGAAATTCCGAATCCATCCGGTTTTCGAGTTGCC
>JAFSRH010000054.1 GCA_017446225.1 Oscillibacter sp. | reverse complement strand
CCTTGTCCTATATTATACCATGTTTCAATCCCTTTGGCAAGATGCTGAACAGGCTCTGAGACAACGCTACCTCCGCTCCCTGCACCCGTTCCGCGTGCGGGAAGTTTTGGAGCGGCGGGAGGAGTGGCGGGACGCGTTCGGGAGACGTCCCGCGGACGCCGTGTCCAAAGAAACGGTCGTTGCGGTCTGCAAGGCCCACGGACAGACGCCGGAAGAAATGCTCAACGAATCCGGACTCAAACCGCGGCACGGCGTTGACCCGTTGTTTTGCGCGCTCCTGCTCCGCCTTGCGGATCTGCTGGACTTCGATGACACACGCGCCCCGGAAGTCCTGTACCGTTACGCGCTCGACAACGAAACCAGCCTGACGGAGTGGGACAAGCACCGCGCCTCCAAGGGCTTCCGCTACCCCGACACGCCCTCAAAAGATTATCTGCCGTACCGGGCCGAATGCCACAATCCGAACGTGGAACACGCGATCCGGGACTTTCTGAACTGGGTGGACGAGGAACTCGGCGTATCTCACAGTTTACAGTCCCGTTGCGCCGAAAAATGGCGGGATTTTCCGTTCCCGTGGAAAGTCAGCCGCGATGAAATCTGTTCGGACGGATACGAGAGCGGCGACTTCCGCCTGACCATGGACCAAGAAAAAATACTCGAACTCCTGACCGGGAAGAATCTCTATCAGGACAGCGGCGTGTTCGTGCGGGAACTGCTACAGAACGCCGTGGACGCCACGTTACTGCGGGAACGGATGGATCGGGACTTCTCCGCCGATTCGGACGCGGCGCGGATTGACCTTTGGGAGTGGGCGGACCGCAACGGAAACCTGTGGTTCCGCATAGACGACCGCGGAACCGGCATGACAAAGGATATGCTGTCGCGCTACTTCCTCAAAGCGGGCAACTCCTACTACACTTCCGATGAACTGACCCGGGACCTGAAAGAACACAAGGCAGAATCTTATACGGGTATCAGCCGGTTCGGAATCGGTTTTTTGTCGTGCTTTCTGAGCGGGAAAAGCGCGGAGGTGTCCACGCTCTACTTTGACAGGCGTAAAAACCAGCGGGAAATGAAAACGCCCCTGTGGAACGATACCGCCCGGTATGGCTTGCGCTTGAACGTCACGGGGCTGTCCGGCTACTACACCCTGCAAAATCAGGCTTCCGGACACTTTACGGACCCTCTGCGGCAACCGGAAAGCGCGAACGCCGGAATTTTAGACGCCTTGGAGTGGGACGGCTACCGGGAAGAGCCGGGAACGTCCATTCTGATTTGTCTTGACCCCGGGAAACTGGGCGCGGTGGACCTGAAAGACGCCGTGAAACAGTGGATGGCGTGTCCGAAAATGCCGGTATACTATAACGGGGAGCGTATCGGGCAGACGTACCGCGAAATGATGGACGAGGCCCGCCGTTGCGCCGGAACGCGTACGTTTGAACTGAACGAGGAGCAGAAGCGGGAATGGGACGAAGCCTTTCACGAATTCCCGGAATTTGTGGGCAAGTATCCGACTTTTTCCTTTAGCGTTATTCCTCTGGACGCGCCCGGGTATCCGGTTTTGGAGGGCGTTTCCGGCGTGTTGGTTAAAGTAAAAGGACATGATTTCAACGTTGAGAACTTTTCATATCGTATGGGCACTATTCAATATGGAAGCAAGCATTTCACTGTGAGTATACATGCACTTAGGTATGGTAGTCTTTTCTCCGTTGTTACCCATTCTTTTACATTTTGCTACAACGAAATTCCCCACATAGAAACGTTGGAGGAAGGAATATCCACAGTAACGCTCTGCTATCATGGCATGATCTCCGGTTTCGCTTCATCAGATTTGTTTCCTTGGTCAAGACCACAGTTTTTGATTACATTGGATCGACCATGGCAGCCGGTGATGGACGTTGGACGGTCTGAAATTCTGAATCTGCCTTTAGAAATCGTGCTGTACATCTGTGCTGTTAATTGTGCTGTTAATAAATGCACTGAGTTAGACTTACGTTTTCAATTTGGCAGAATCCGTAATTTCCAGTGGCCTTTGGCGGATTATCGTAAAATTCGTAAAACATCACTGGGCGGTTGGATTGAGAATACTTTCCAAGAGCGTATGAACAGTCATCTCAACAATATGGAATATTTTCAGAAAAATGTATCTTTATCATATACACACGGCATTGTCGATCAAAATTCGTTAAACCTGTATTTCGCGGCCTGTTTTCAGGACGACTATCAAATAAGCGTGGATTACAGCGGAGAAACGCCACGTTTTTCCGTCAGCGCAAAGCCGGAAGGCGGACAGGAACACAGGTATGACCTTTTTCCGCCGCTGTTGTTCTGCCAGTCCGGCAATGATGTCAGCCGCCGCTATCTGCGAGCTTATCGTTTTGAGACAGCCGGAGTAATCAATGCAAGCCACCCCTATATGGTTTGGCTGTTGGACAATGCCGAAAAACTGCACAAGTATTTTCAACGTCAATTTCAGCAGATTGTGGAAAGTATCTGTCTTTCGGGGCGTAATCCTGATATGTTCATTTCCACCGCCAACAGTGTCCGGAAACAACTGCTGTCCTTCAAGGAACGTCACGGAATTGACATGAGCAAGTGTCCCGAACTGTCGAAAGATGACTTTCTGACAGTATTAAAATAGCCTCCACGGAAGAAAGGAATAAGGGGCGGGGTGGGGGCATAGTCTGTGGCGAGGTGATTCCATGACGATCCATGTGGTCCGGCCCGGGGAAACCCTCCCGGGCATTGCGGCGGAGTACGGCGTGGACGCCGGACGCCTTGCCGCCGACAACGCCGTCACGCAACAGGGCCTTG
>JAFSRH010000053.1 GCA_017446225.1 Oscillibacter sp. | reverse complement strand
GAGTCCACTATCCGTGACACGGATGTGGCCGATGAAATGATGAAGTACACGAAGAACAGCATTCTGGTGCAGTCCGCGCAGGCCATGCTTGCGCAGGCGAATCAACAGCCTCAGGGCGTGCTCCAGCTCCTCCAGTAAGGAGAACCGGAACCGAATTTCCCGTAACGGGCGAGGCGGCCTGATTTCCGCCGCGCCCGTTCCCGTAAAACTCTGGGGCGACTTTGACCCCGCAATCCGTCCACGCTAAGGAGGACAAGCGTATGACATACGATTTTCGGCGCGGTCTGCTGACGGTTCTGCTGGCAACGGCGGTACTGCTCAGCGGTTGCGGAAAAAAACAGGAGGCGGAAGCGCCCCCTGCCGAACGTACCGGGACCGGCGGTCTGCGGATTGGCTATGAAGAGGACTTGACCGTTGTGGAAGACCCTGACACGCTCCAAAAAGCCGTTGACAGGGCGATCGAGCAGTCCCGCGAAGGCGTGGGGCTGGAATACAAGAACGATGCGTACAGCTCCAACGGCACGGACTTCATATGCTATATCGCCAACGCCGAGAGCAACCAGTATGATATGTTCATTGCCATTTACGGCGATGAGGCGTTTACGGACGAACTGTTTCTCTCGAAACTCATGCGCCCCGGACAGGCCTTTGACCATGTCACGCTCTCCCATCCGCTCGACCCCGGCAGTCATACGGTTTATGTCGCCTTCACGCAGGTGGAGGAGCTGGACGGAGAACAGGCCATCCATGCACAGGTGTTGGTTACGATGAACTTCACCGTGACGGAAGGATAATTCTCTATAAAACATCACGGAACGGTTGAGAAACCGTTTCAAGAATTGACATGAAAGGATGACCATCATGAAATTCAAGAAACTTATTTCTATGGTTGTGACGGCGGCGATGGTATTCGCGCTGGCGGCTCCCGCTTTCGCTTTCGGCGGCGGCGCTACTTCCGGCAGTACCGGCAGTACCGGCAGTTCCGGCACCGAAGAAGACACGGTTGCCGTAGACAGCACCATTAAAACCCCGACCGTGAAGGTGACGGTTCCCACGGCTGGCGCCGTGATCCTCAATCCCTATCAGATGAAGTTCACAGTTGACGGCAACGACAAGACCGACCCGTTCTACAGCGCGCCGATCATCTGCAAGAACGAATCTGACTGCGACCTTGATGTCGCGGTGAAGGCCACCGCCACGGCTGAGGGCGAAGTGGTCATTACCGCCGCTGATAGTGTGGATACAGACGAACCCGGCGCGAAGAACGTCTCGCTGACTCTGACCACCGGCAAGTTCGCCGCGGAAGACTCCACCGCTCACACCGCCAATACGACAACCGCCCTTGACCTTGAGGCCTCCGGTACGGAATACGGGTTCGGAGCTGATGGAGATGAGACCGAAACCCCGCTGACCATGCCTTACAGCGAAGACCCCACTTATTTCGGCTTCATCCTCACGGGCAAAGTCAACAAGAAGACGACCAACGTCTGGGCCGAAACCGATAAAGTTTCCGTGACAATCGTCCTGACCTTCACCCCGCAGGCGATTGCCGCGAACAATCCGAGAACAACCTGACAACATAACAAACAGCGTTCCGCGACATACGGACACTCGTTTCGTTGAAAGGCTGTAGAAAGTCGCGGCAAAAACCACCATGGAACCACAGGCTTTTTGTCCGGTACGCATAGGCGGTTGGGATACCGCCTGTGCGGAATGGGAATCTCCCGGCAGGAGGATAGTTTAGGATGAAGCGACATCAGAGAGGAAGCGCGACCCTGATTATTGTGGGCTTGGTCGTGCTGTTGGCGGTTACCATTGGCGCGGGAACGTTTGTGATTGTGCGTCTGCTCAATCGTGACGAGGTTCCGCAAATGGAGCCTACCGCCGGATTGAATATCGGCTACGCCAGCGAGGGCGTTACCGTTCTTGACGAGGCCGATGCCCAGCAACAGGCCATTAACGACCTTTTGCGCGGCGGTCCCGGCCTGAGCATTGACTACAAAGGCGATGCGTACAGTGTGAACGGCAAGGATTTTGA
Source organism: Oscillibacter sp. (assembly GCA_017446225.1). Taxonomy (GTDB): domain Bacteria; phylum Bacillota; class Clostridia; order Oscillospirales; family Oscillospiraceae; genus Oscillibacter. The sequence continues at coordinate 12,539 of JAFSRH010000053.1, read as the reverse complement.
ATGCTACATTGGCAATTCCGATGTGAATACCGAAGATATGTACATTCAAATCTGCGCTGACGCTGAAATGACGGACACGGTTTTCCTCTCCCAGCTCATCCGCCCCGGATACGCGTTCCGGAACATCACCCTTGACCGCGCGTTCCCTAACGGCGATTACACGTTCTACGTCTGTTTCACTACGGTGAACAACAGTGAGGACGGGGAAGTCGAAATTACCGGACAAACTACCGTTGCTGTGGATTTCCATGTCCAAACCGAATCCTGATTCCAATAAGCGGAAGTGAAGGAACACATCTACTTGTGAAAGAAAGGAAAATTGTCATGAAAACGAAAAAGTTTATGAGCCTCATTCTGGCTCTCGTGATGGCGTTCAGCCTCGCGGTTCCGGCGTTCGCTACCGCCACGCCAACGCTCGACAACACCGACCTGAGCGATATGTCGAAAATTAACAGCGCCACCACAACGGTCAACGGAACGTATCAGGCCCCCGTTCTGGCCCTGACGGTTCCCAAGAAGATTAACCTTCTTCTCAACCCCTACGGCGTCTCCGTGACGACCAACAAGGACACCGCCATTGAGCAGCAGAACGTACAGCGGCAGATTGTCTCCGCCGATAACCTGATTATCAGCCGCTCCAACGTGCCCATTGACATCAAGGCCACTGCGACCGCTACTATCGCTTCCGCTGAGGGCGGCGCGTGGACGCTGGCGCAAACGACTCCCGCCGCAGACAGCGTCAAAAAGGAAGCCTATGTCTATATGGTGTTCGGCACGGTGACTCCTGCTACTCCTATTAATAGTGCCAATGCGGTAACGGACTTCATGTTGACCGCTCCGGCCAACGGTAAGAAGCCGTATCAGGGTCTTGCCTTTAGTGACATTGGCTATCCTCAAACCCCGAACCTCACTGCCCCGAGCGCCGCTACTGACAAACGTGACGGCATTATCCTCAAAGCAGGCGAAGGCAAGGAAACCGCGCTCAATCAAAGTCTGGCTGAGTGCACCGTGACGGAAGCCGTGAACAACGGCGCCACAACGTATTCCTATGAGAGCGTCAGCGCGGTAGCGTTCAAGCTCGATGGCGCGATGGTTGCCAACCCGAAGGACAGCTCGTGGGGCAAGGACGACAAGCTGACTGTCTCCGTGGCGTGGAAGTTCGTCCCCGGTACGCAGGCTACTTCCTCTGGTAGCGGTGGCGTTGCTCCGTCTCGCACTGAGGTTACTGGTACCGTGAGTGGTTCTGATATTACCTTCTCTATCACTGCTCCGGGTGACGTTGGCGGTACGCCGAACTACACGGCTACGAATGTCACGTTTAGTGGAACCACTGGCACGATTGCTCAGTCTAACTTCACTGGTTATTCTACGGCGACTTCTGGTGCTGAGGTAACGATGGACATCGATGTGACCTACACGAAGTCTGATTCTACCACTGGTACACTGAACTACACGGTCAAAGTTACGAAGACCTAATTTGACAGTGTGGCACCATGATTGAAGTGGGTCCAGTCAAAGAGTAACTAACCCCGAACGGACGGGCCGCGTGGCCGCTCATGCGGTCGCGCGGCCCGGTTTTTATTGAGGAGGTACGATCATGACAAGGAAGCTCTTTAGCGTCCTTCTGACCGCCGCGCTTCTGTTTTCCGCGACCGTCCCCGCGTTCGCGGATGACAACGGAAGCGTATCCTCCGCCAACGATACTTCCAGCGGCGCGGAATTTTCCGTGCCGGCCTCCGAGGAAGGACCCGTGGAGGATGAGAGCAATTTTGACGCGCTGTCGGCTGTGGAAGGATCCGCGGCGGATGACGGCGCGGAGACGGACAATTACGCCGAAGACGAAGAAGCTGTGCTGGACGGCGTGTTGGAAACGGACAAAGTAACGGAGGAACTTTCCGGGGCTGACGCGGAACCCGTAACGGAGACCGAGCCGGAAACGGCGGACGCGTCCGTAACGGAGAGCGAACCGGAAACGGTGGAAGAATCCGTAACGGAGACCGAGCCGGAGATGGCGGAAGCGTCCGTAACGGAGAGCGAGCCGGAAACGGAGGAAGCGTCCGTAACGGAGACCGAACCGGAAACGGCGGACGCGTCCGTAACGGAGAGCGAACCGGAAACGGCCGAAGAAGCCGTAACGGAGAACGAACCGGAAACGGCGGAAACGTCCGTAACGGAGAATGAGCCGGAAACGGCGGAAACGTCCGTAACAGAGAGCGAACCGGAAACGGCGGAAGAATCCGTAACGGAGAGCGAACCGGAAACGGTGGAAAAACCCGTAACGGAGACCGAACCGGAAACGGCGGAAGCGTCCGTAACAGAGAGCGAACCGGAAACGGCGGAAGAATCCGTAACGGAGACCGAACCGGAAACGGAGAACGCGTCCGTAACGGAGAGCGAGCCGGAGACCGTGGAAGCGTCCGTAACGGAGAGCGAACCGGAAACGGTTGAGGAACCCGTGACGGAAAGCCAGCCGGAAACGGAAAACAACGTGAAAAGAGAGATCACGTTAGGAAATGTGATGGCAGTCAGCGCCGCTCCCGTGTTGCCGGATGAGGCGGACGAGGACGAGGACGAATTGTTTGCAACGCTGTTTGGAGAAATCCCTGTCATTTCCGTGACAGTGCCGGACAGCGGACATATTCTTATCAATCCCTACCGTCTGAAGGTTCAACAGGGTTCGGACACCGTGCAGGACGAGATCATCAGTGACGTGTCTGTGCTGGTGAGCCGTAGTAACGTGGACTTGAGCGTACAGGCATCGGCGATTGGCTGGGCGGAGGACGCTTCCTCAGAAGTTCGCTTTGTTGACAGCGCGGACGACTTGCAAAACAAAGATTTGTTCGTGTACTACGAATTTCTGAACGCCCCTGACCAGTCCGGTGACGTACGCTGGAGCGAATCCTACAGTAACGCCTCAAATCAGATTGTCGTTCGCAACGGAGCGAACGCGGCGCCGGAGTTATCGGAAGTTCTGACAATGCCCGCCGCCAATGACGGCGACCCGTCTTACGCGGCGTTCCGGGCGTTCGGTTCCGCCAGCGTCCCCGATACGGGAATCTGGAAAGCAACGGATACCGTGAGTATCCGTCTGGCATTTACTTTTACGCCCGTATGAATGAAATCACGGAACGCCCGTTTTGTACGTTACGGTACAGAACGGGCGTTCTATGTTCGCCTCACGCCTTCCCTCAATGGCCGGACTTCCACAAATTCCGGAAAAGGCATGAAAAGGAATTGACGCCGCGGACGGAATCTGTTAAAATTAAAACAATTTCTTGCGCGACAACGCGTCACGCAAATATCATGGGGAAAGAAGGAACAATATGTACAAAATCGTGAGGAAAGAGGAACTGCGTCCCACGGTCACGCTCTATGAAATCGAAGCGCCCTTAGTGGCGAAAAAGGCGCAGCCGGGACAGTTCATCATTTTGCGTGTGGATGAGGGCGGGGAGCGCGTCCCCATCACGATCAACAGCTATGATCCCGAAAAGGGCACCGTGACCATCATTGTCCAGACGGTCGGGGCCACCACGGAAAAGCTCAAAGCCATGAAAGCCGGCGATTTCCTTCAGGACTTTGTCGGCCCGCTCGGACGCGCCAGCGAAACCGCCGGGAAGAAGAAAGTCTGCGTAGTCGGCGGCGGCGTGGGCTGCGCCATTGCCTACCCCGTCCTGAAGAAGTTCCACGATGACGGCGCGGAGGTCCACGCGGTCGTGGGCTTCAAGAGCAAGGATCTTGTCATTTTAGAGGACGAGTTCCGGAAGGCCAGTGACGTGCTCAAAATCTGTACCGATGACGGCTCTTACGGGCAGAAAGGTCTCGTCACGGACGCCCTGAAGGAACTGATTGACGCGGGGAACCGGTATGACGAAGTCTTTGCCGTTGGCCCCATGGTCATGATGAAGTTCGTCAGCAAGACCACCGAACCCTATGGCATCAAGACGACCGTCTCCATGAGTCCCATTATGATTGACGGAACGGGGATGTGCGGCGGGTGCCGGTTGAGCGTGGGCGGAGAAATGAAGTTCGCGTGCGTGGACGGACCCGACTTTGACGGCCATCAGGTCGACTGGGACATTGCCGTCAAGCGGAACCAGATGTACCACGACTGGGAAGTCAAAAAGCACGAGGAGACTTGCAATCTCCTGAGAAAGGGAGCGTGAACCATGGCAAGAAAGGCAAACATGTCTTTGCAGAAGAACCCCATGCCGTCACAGGAGCCGGATGTCCGCAACCACAACTTCGAGGAAGTCGCGCTGGGATACACCAAGGAACAGGCGCTTGACGAGGCGCAACGCTGTTTACGGTGCAAGAACAGGCCCTGTATGCAGGGCTGTCCGGTCATGGTCCATATTCCGGAGTTTATCGAGAAAGTGGAAGCCGGAGAGTTTGAGGAGGCGTACCAGATTATTTCCGCCACGTCCTCACTGCCCGCCGTGTGCGGCCGGGTATGTCCGCAGGAAAGCCAATGTGAGAAATACTGCGTGCGCGGCAAGAAGGGCGACCCCGTGGGAATCGGACGGTTAGAACGGTTCGTAGCCGACTGGCACAACGCCAATGTCGCGGCGAAAGCCGAAAAGCCCGTGTCAAACGGACACCGCGTGGCGGTCATTGGTTCCGGCCCCGCCGGCCTGACCTGTGCCGGCGACTTGGCCCGCAAGGGGTACGAGGTCACCGTGTTCGAGGCGCTCCATCTGGCCGGCGGCGTGCTGGTGTACGGCATTCCGGAATTCCGTCTGCCCAAGGCGATTGTACAGAAGGAAGTCAACGGCCTGAAGGACTTGGGCGTCACCATCTCCACGGACACCGTAGTCGGACGGACGATTACTGTCGATGAACTCATGAGCGAACAGGGCTTTGAGGCCGTGTTCATTGGTTCCGGCGCGGGACTGCCCATGTTTATGAGCATTCCCGGCGTGAACTACAAGGGGGTTCTGTCGGCCAACGAATTCCTGACGCGTATCAATCTCATGAAGGCCTACTTGCCGGACTCCGACACGCCGATTATTCACCCGAAGAAGGTGGCGGTTGTCGGCGGCGGTAACGTGGCCATGGACGCGGCCCGGTGCGCGAAGCGTCTGGGCGCGGAAGTCTACATTGTCTACCGGCGCGGCATGGAAGAACTGCCCGCCCGGAAAGAGGAAGTCGAGCACGCGATTGAGGAGGGCATTATTTTCAAGACCCTGAACAATCCCGTGGAGATTCTGGCGGACGAGAACGACAACGTGACCAAAATCCGCTGCATTGAAATGGAACTCGGCGAGCCGGACGCCTCCGGACGCCGCCGCCCGATTGAAAAACCCGGCAGCGAGTTTGAACTGGACGTGGATTGCGTCATTATGGCGCTGGGCACAAGTCCGAACCCGCTGATCAAATCCACCACCGCCGGACTGGAAATCAACCGGAAGGGCGGCATTGTGGTCAACGAAGACGGCCTGACGTCCCGCGAGAACGTATACGCGGGCGGGGACGCCGTGACCGGCGCGGCGACCGTCATTCTGGCCATGGGGGCCGGAAAGACCGCCGCGAAAGCCATTGACGAGGCGTTAAGCAAAAAAGACGCGTAACGGATCACGCGCGCCGCGATTTTCGCGGCGCGCTCCATTACAGAGTGGAGGAATTTTCTGTGCAATATTCCCTGAAAAACGCGGAGATTGCCTTCTGGAACGAAAGCAACGATGTTTCTTTTCCAAAGTATACGTCACAACTGATGAACTGGGCCAATCAAAACGCGCAGGGGACGCGCCCGGCGGTTGTAGGACAAATGTCGGAACTTTTCCCGGCTTTTCTGGAATCCGGCGCGGAAATCACCCCTGAAAACTGGCATCGGTGGTACACGGCGCGATACCCCGATGCGCTGGAAACGGCTACCGAAAAAGTATACGCGCAGATTCAAAATTTAAAAGACGCCATCCCGCTGATTGACCGTGACATGGTACGGCGGTGGGTAGAGGATTTGGTGATCCGCAAGACGTTTAACGGCCTTTATGTGCAAAAGGCCATATTAGCGTCTCTGGCGAAACGGAAAGGCGAATCGTACCGGCTCGCCACGCCGCAGGAAGAAGCGCAAGGAATTGACGGGTACATTGGTAATCGCGCGTACTCGGTCAAGCCGGACAGTTACCGGAGTATGCCGCGTCTCCCTGAAACCATTTTCGTCAGGATGATTTACTATACGAAAACGAAAACCGGTCTGCATATCACAGTGGAAGAGTAAAATTTGAAGCGGGCACGGAATCCAAGAATTTTCTTTTACAGGCATATTCCATATCTGTGACCACATCCACAAAACCCGTACGAATCAAATGACGATTGATAAACGTCCGGTTGTCCAGATAAACATAACAGAGGGGATATCCGGACGCGTCAAGGCCGGTTTTGTCATAACGGAGATAAATTCTCCGTTTCCGGAACTTGTTCTGAAGGTACGCTATCGCTTGCTGACGATATGCGGGATTTTCCTTAATTCCGAGCAGTTTTATAATCAGGCCCGTGTTCAATTCCAGCGTTTCAGGAGAAAGCACACGTTTTACGCCGAATAAAGATTCCGTTTCCGCTTCCGTCCCGTCAATTTTGGAGCCAAAGCGCAGATTTTTTGTATCCGGTTTCCGTTCCATGCGGTGCGGGTCATGAAAGCGGTACGGCAGGGCGTCCAAGGAGTAACTCCGGCCGGTATCTTCTGTAAACGTAATCCGGTCTCCGGAAGCGTCCGCTTCCGCGCCTGTCAATTTTTCGCGTATCAGGGGTTCATAGGCGGGATTTATTTCGTAGCCGATCGAATTTCTGTGCAAACGCCGGGCGGCCAGAGAAGTGGTACCGCTTCCGAGAAAAGGGTCCAGTACGGTTTCCCCCTCGAAGGAAAACATCCGAATCAAACGTTTCGGGAGTTCTTCCGGGAACATGGCCAGATGTCCGGACTGCCGGACGCCCGGGAATGTCCAGTGAGAGGCAAAATAAACATTCCATTCGTCTTTGGTCATGGCGGAACGCTGTTTCTGTTCGGCGGTTGGTTTCGGAGCCTGTCCGGGTTTCTTGAAGAGTAAAATAAACTCGTAGTCCATTTTTAAAATCCCGTTCCGCGGATAAGGGAAACTCCCCATGACCGCGCCGCCGCCGGATGTGTGCATACTGGTGGTTTTCCGCCAGATGACCGCGCCCATGTAATCCATACCCAGCGTTTCACAAAAACGGATGATTTCCGAGCGAATCGGAATGACTTTGTACCGCCCGTAATAAGCCGAGCGGGCGAACTGGTCCCCGATGTTTACGCACATCCGGCAGCCGTCCGACAAAACACGGTAACACTCCAGCCAGACAAGGTTTAAATGATTGATATAACTTTCGTAACAGTCATGAAAACCGATTTGCTCGTCCGTGCCGTAGTCCTTTAACTGCCAATAGGGCGGAGAGGTGACAATCAACTGCACGGAGCGGTCCGCGACTTTGTTCATGCTTCTGCTGTCGCCGATGATAATCCGGTGTGTCGTCATTACAGAGGCCTCTTATATTTCATAAAAATGTGTCGGGTAGCTCGTCAATTTGTAATCTCCGCGCACATTTCCATGGAATACGTCAGCGTTACGTTGCCGGTTCCGTGGAAACGGCGCGGAGAATTTTTTCCCGCAGGTTGCGGCGGCGGTCGTCAAAGAGCAGTCCGCGATTGTGGCGGAAATAGGCCTCACAGCCGAAGGTTTCCACGTACCACGAGAGATAAAAGCCCGCCGTGATTTCCGTCACAAACAACACCAGTTCCTGTGCCTCCCCCACCGACTCTTCCAGAAACAGGTCGTACACCGAAGCGAGAATTTCGCTCATTGTGTATTCCGTAACGGAAACTTCCGCGCCCTGATAGGTACGTTTCGCGAGAAAGGGCAGTCCATAGCGCTTTGACGCGTATGGTGGGTGATGGTGTAGGAGACCAGTCCCAGGCCGGACTCGGCGGCAATCTGCGCCATAATCTGTGTTTTGCCGATACCCGGCGGACCCATTAACAGAATGGGACGCTGCCGGATATGGGGAATCAGGTAATTCCCCAATTCGTCACGGGTCAGGTAGGCGCGGAGGGTATCGGCGATTTCCTGTTTGGCTTGTTTGATATTCATATCACTACTTATCGCTCACGCGTTGGCCTGTTTGATGGAAAGGCTGATACGGTTTTTCTTTTCGTCCACGTCCAGCACGACCACCTGAACCACGTCCCCCACGCGGAGGACTTCCGAAGGGTGTTTCAGGTAGCGGTCGGCGATTTGGGAGATGTGCACAAGTCCGTCCTGATGTACGCCGATGTCGACAAACGCGCCGAAGTCAATGACGTTCCGCACGGTGCCGGAAAGTTTCATCCCCGGTTTCAGGTCGGAAATGTCCATGACGTCCGTCCTGAGAATGGGCTTGGGCAGACTGTCGCGCACATCCCGGCCGGGTTTCATCAGTTCGCCGATCACGTCCGAAAGCGTCGGAACGCCCACGCCGATTTCCCGCGCGGCCTTCTCCATGCCGTAGGCCTCCACTTTTTTCCGCAGGTCTCCCAGACGTCCGGCCCGGACATCCTCATCCGTGTTGCCCGTCAGACGGAGCAGTTTTTCCGCCGCCTCGTACGATTCCGGATGCACGGCGGTGTTGTCCAGCACGTTCCCGCTCTCCGGCACCCGTAGGAAGCCCGCGCACTGCTGATAGGCTTTCGGGCCAAGTTTCGGGACCTTTAACAGTTGCGCGCGTTTCGTGAACGCGCCGTTCTCCTCCCGGTACGTGACAATGTTTTTCGCGGTGGCGGCGGTCAGCCCGGAAACCCGTTTGAGCAGGGACGCGGACGCCGTGTTTACGTCCACGCCGACCGCGTTGACGCAGTCCTCTACCACGGCGTCCAGCGCGGCCTCCAACTGTTTGGGCGGGCAGTCGTGCTGATACTGTCCCACGCCAATGGCTTTCGGCTCAATTTTCACCAGTTCGGCCAAGGGGTCCTGTAGACGCCGGGCAATCGAGACCGCGGAACGAAGGTTGACGTCATACTGCGGGAATTCCTCCGCCGCTAATTTGCTGGCCGAGTAGACGGACGCGCCCGCCTCCGAAACCATCATGTAACTTAGTCCGGCGTCCGGGTTGCGGCGAATCATTTCTACGGCCATTTGTTCGGTCTCCCGGCTCGCGGTCCCGTTGCCGATGGCCAGATGTCGCACATGATATTTCCGCGCCAGCGCGGAGAGTTTCGCAATGGCTTCTTCTCTCTGACGTTCCCCGAATGTCGGATAGACCACGGCGGTGTCGAGTACCTTCCCGGTACCGTCCACGACCGCCACTTTGCACCCGTTTCGATAACCGGGGTCCAGTCCCATGGTGACCTGTCCCTTCACGGGCGGCTGCATGAGCAGGGGCCGCAGATTCAGCGCGAATTGTCCGATGGCCCCGTCATAGGCATTGTCGGACAGCCCGGAACGGGTTTCACGCTCCACGGATGGGAAAATCAGGCGGTCGTAGGCGTCCAGCGCGGCGCGCTTGACGAACTCCGTGGAGGGCGTACCGGGCACGGCGGAAGCGCGGTAGACCGTCCGCATGGCGCTGTCGTGGTCCATGTCGACCGTGACTTTCAGAAATTTTTCCTTTTCTCCCCGGTTGAGCGCCAGAATTTGATAGCCCTGTAAGCGGTTCAGGGGCTGTGTGAAATCGTAATACGTGCGGTATACGGAGTCCTCATCCGTGGCGGCTTCGGCGTGTACGATGGCGGTACGTTCGACCAGAGCGCGGAGCGACTTCCGGAGTTTGGGGTCGTCGCTGATTTTCTCCGCGATAATGTCGGAGGCCCCGGCCAAAGCGTCCTCGACCGTCTCCACGCCCTTTTCGGGGTCCACGTACGCCGCCGCGGCTTCCTCCGGGGAGGGGCCGTCCCGCCGCTGGGCAAAGAGCAGGTCGGACAACGGCTCCAAGCCCTTTTCCTTCGCCACGGTGGCGCGGGTACGGCGTTTGGGCTTGTAGGGGCGGTACAGGTCCTCCAATTCGGCCAGCGTTTTTACGTTCGCGATTGCCGTTGAAAGTTCGTCCGTGAGTTTGCCCTGTTCCTCAATGGCCTTGCGCACCGTTTCCCGGCGCTCTTGCAGGCCCCGCAGATATTCCAGACGCGTTTCCAGCGTACGCAAGGCGGTATCGTCCATAGCCCCGTGCAGCTCTTTCCGGTAACGGGCGATAAAGGGAATGGTGTTGCCTTCGTCCAGAAGCCGAATGACGTTCGCAATCTGCTGTTCGTCCCGTCCGAGTTCCGCCGACAGGATGGACACAATGGAATCCATGGTTTGCTTCTCTCCTTTGGAAGCGCGTCCCGGGACGCGCTTCGATGTTATACGTTGTAGCACCCGCCGCCGATGAACTCCCGGACAATGGACGACTTCGGCACGACGTCATCCGGCATGGGCAGGAAGTAGTTCAGGAACTTTAACAGCCGTTTGGCCTCTACATACTCGTCGCTGTCATGCGGAATGGCGAACAGCAACGGCTCCAAGTAGGCCTGTAACAAGGCGGTCTCGAAAATGAGGGAGGAATTAAAGACCACGTCCGCGCTGTCCTGAAACGGAAAGATGTTGTTCTCCTCCCCGCGGCGGACGCTGGGCCACATCCGGATCGTAGCCTGTGCGTTATGCCCGCGGGTGCGGGCGTCCCGTTCGATACGGCGGAGCAGGCGCGCGTCCGTACTGGGAATCCGGTTGTGGTCGTCAATGTTCAGGACGGTCAGACAGCTGATGTAAATTTTGAATTTGCTTTCCGGCGGGAGCGTGTAGGACAGGGCGTCATTGAGACAGTGAATGCCCTCAATGACCAGAATGTCACGCGGACCGAGCGTCAGGTAATCGCCGTTGTACTCCCGACAGCCCTTTTTGAAATTGTAGCTGGGAATTTCCACGGTTTCCCCGGCCAGCAGACGCGACATATCCTGATTCAACTGTTCCACGTCCATGGCGCCGAGACCTTCAAAGTCATAATTTCCGTGTTCGTCAAGGGGGGTGTCCACGCGGTTGACGAAATAGTTGTCGGTGGCGATGGGGTGCGGACGCATACCGCAGGCGCGCAACTGGGTGCAAAGGCGGTGGGAGAACGTGGTCTTGCCGGAGGAGGACGGACCCGCAATCATCACAAAGCGTACGTCATGCCGCGCCGCGATGGTCTGGGCGATGTCCCCGATCCGCTTTTCCATCAGGGCTTCGTGGGTGAGAATGAGTTGTTCGGACTGTCCGCGGGCGATGAGGTCGTTTAACTCCCCCACGTTGTTGATACCGAGCGCGGCGGCGTGACAGGTATCGTCATAGAGCGTCTGAAAGACCTTCCGGGACGGGTTGAACGGGGCGACTTTGGAGGGATCCTTCATGGAGGGCAGACGCAGTAAAAAGCCGTCCTCGTACGCTTCCAGCGCAAAGACTTTCAGGTAGCCGGTACTGGGGAGCATATAGCCGTAGAAGTAATCGGAGAAGCCGTCCAGCGTGTACACGTTCACATGGGAGTCGATACGGTAACGGAACAGGCGGGCCTTGTCCTCAAAGCGCTGACTGTGGAACAGTTCGATGGCGTCGTCCGTGGGCAGGACGCGTTTTTCAATGGGCAAATCGGCGGCGGCGAGTTCCCGCATACGCGCTTCCGTCCGTTCGAGCAAAGCGGCGTTGAGGGTAAAGTTACCCATTGCGCGGAGAAACAGGGCGCCGCTCAGCGAAAACTCCACAATGACCCGGTCCACGTTCTCCGCCCCGGCGGCGTCGTAAAACGCCTTGAGGAGCAGGAACACGGCGGAGCGTTCGTAGGACTGAATGCCGGGTTTGTCGCGCGCGGTAATCATGGACAGGTGACAGTCACGGTCAAGGTGACGGCGAAGTTCGCGGAGCTTGCCGTCCCGGTTGACAAGAAGGATGTCGTCCGGGTAGCGGTCCCGCATATCGCGGGCGATTTGGGCGTATGTGGTACCGGCCGGGTATTCGTACCGCGTGCCGTCTATGGTCACAGTGCAACGGTTCATAAGAAGGCCTCCTTTCCGTGTACGGCGCTTTCCTCTATTTTACCACATTTCTGGCCGGAACGCAACCGCTGTTTGAAATGCCTGTTGCAAAATCTCCCTGTATCGGTTATAATAGGAAACGCTTCTTCCGGGACACGGAAAGGCGTACCAAACGGACACAGAGATTTGAAAGGAGGCTTTCCCTATGAAGAAGTATTGGGGCGGCATTCTGTGCGCGTTGTGTCTGCTCCTGCTGACGCCGGGGGCGTTGGCGGCGGAAACGGACGCGGCGTTACCGCCGGATGTCGCGGAACTCTCGGCGGCGACTGTCGCCAGCGGCCCATGCGGGGCGAAGAACGCGGAGGACCTGATTTGGATATTAGACGAAAACGGAACCCTGACCTTTATCGGTTCCGGGGCTATGGCGAACTATTCCTACTATCAGCCTAACGGTTACAATGATGATTACGCAACGAGAGCGCCATGGTTTTCGTACCGCAAGGACATCAAAAGCGTCATCATTCCGGAAGGGGTAACAAGAATCGGAAACTATGCCTTTTACGGACAGGGAAAG
>JAFSRH010000052.1 GCA_017446225.1 Oscillibacter sp. | reverse complement strand
CTCGGCAATATTCTGGTAGGACGCCTGATGGACGGCAATTCCTCCGGACGCGGCAAGGCCCGGCCTCTGCTGATAGTCAGCGTTCCTGTCAGTCTGCTGGCTCTGCTGTTCCTGTTCGTATTCCCTCCGTTTGACGCTGTCGGCACACAGTGGCATACCGGGGCGCTGGTCTGCATTGCCATTGGCTATAACCTGTGGTTCGCCTTCGCGTATCCCATGTACTACACGCCCCACGCCGCGTTGGTCAGCCTGTCCACCCGGAACAGCAAAGACCGCAGTCTGCTGGCTACCATCTCTAACGCCACCATGCTGGCGGCTATGGGCCTTTCCAGTATGGTCCTCCCCTTCTTCCTGAACCTCCTGTTCGTCTACGACATGAGCGGCATGGGGACGCCCGTCACCAATGCCGCGGGAAAGATTCTCTACTATGTGGACGATGGCGGCGCCGCTATCTACGATGCCGGGGCGTCATACCGTCACTGGAAGGTCTTTGTCATTGCGCTGATTGTCGTCACCTTCGCGGGCGTCCTGACGGAGTATCTGTTTACAAGGGAGCGTGTCACAGAGGAATCCATGGGTGAGAACGCCGGAACAAAAGCCGCGTTGCCCGTTGGACAACAGGCGCGGATCTGTTTCCGGGACCGCTACTGGGTTTTTATGATGGCCTTCTTTTTCCTGTACCAGTTCGGGGGCATGATTAAAAACGTCTCGCAGAATTATTTCTGTACGGCAATGTTTCCGGACGCCATGGGAAATTACACCGTTGCCTACGGCGGACAGTTACAGGGTACGCTTGCCATTGTGGGCGCCGTTCCCACGGCTGTGGGCATGATCATTGCCCTTCCGCTGTCCAATCTGCTGGGCAGTAAGAGCAGAGCAATTTTGTGCGGCGCGGTTGTGGCCGTTGCGGGCGGGTTCATTGGAATGCTCAATCCTCACAGTTTTCCTCTTGTCACCGCGTCCTTTATCGTCAAGGCCCTTGGCTCCACTCCCGCCATGTACCTGTCCCTTGCTCTGCTGGCGGACATCTTTGACCATCAGGAGGCAATCCACGGAGCGCGGACCGATGGCCTGTCCATGACGATCTACGGCGCGATTATCGCCGGAATGACCGGTCTGACTACCGGCGTCCTCAACGCGGTTCTCAGCGCGGTGCATTATGACGTCTCCACGCTCCAGACGAATGAGGCCCTGCGAACCGCTATGCCATGGGTGTTTATCGGCGGAGAAACCATCTGTTACGCCGGTATCTTCTTCCTTTTCCTGACCATGGACGTGGAGAAATTCGGCAAATTGGATCAGATTGCGATTGCCGGCGCGCAGAAAGCCAAGGCGGAGGCCGAGGGCAGGGTATACCTTTCCCCGGAAGAGAAAATCCGTTTGGAAGAAGGGGAGAGCGCCTATCGGGAGGCGGTCAGGAAAAAAGAGGAAGCCGCCGCCAAAGAGGACGCCCGCGTCCGGAGTTTGTCCCCTGAACAGCGCGGGAAGGAAGAGCGCGCCCGGGCCGGACTGCTTCGGGAATTCAATGAATTACGAAAAGCGGCTGGAAAGCCCGAGCTGAATCTGTAAATTTTCGTCTTTCGCGGTCGGGAGCGGAGTTTCCCGGCCGCGTGAGTTTCCGTATCTGGGAGACGGGAAAAAAATCTCTGTAAAATCCGCTTTTTTCTCTTGACAGATAAAAAATCTGTGGTATAATGTAGAGCGTTGTTTGCGGAGGATGTTTTTTAAGAATTATTTTGGGCGGTTAGCTCAGTTGGGAGAGCGCTGCGTTCGCATCGCAGAGGTCGAGGGTTCGAATCCCTTACTGTCCACCAATAAGGAAGTCAGACAAACGTAAAAAGCGCGTCTGTCTTCCTTTATTTGCGCAATCCCCCGAGCCGCCAAGCGGAGGGCGGAATATGGGGGTGTACCGGTTTCGACGGGGATGTGGAGGCAGGATAAGCGGGCGGCGGCGCCTGACCGCCTTAAAACGGGCAATTTATAAATCAAATAACGACAGTTATTCTATGCCTGTTGCCGCCTGATTGCGGCAACCGTCCGACCCGGAAGGACCGCGAGCCGGTGAGGGCGTGATTCAGCGGTAAATGTGCGTACGGTAAGCTTTGCCCGTGCCATAAATGATGAAGCTCACCCAATCTGACGGCCTGACGGCGTTCCGTCAGAGAGGGGAACAGGAAGAAAGACTTCCAAAAACACCGTCTGCGCCCGGAGAAAGTTCTGTTAAAGCGTTTTCGGACGGGAGTTCAACTCTCCCCACCTCCACCAATGTAAAAGCCTTGAATCGTTATTGATTCAAGGCTTTTTTTGCTTATTGCGGCGAATTTGCGCTAAAAATATAGCGTCACGCGGTTTTGGAGTTTTCATTTACCCCTAACTTTACCCCTTACAGCCTGTGGCGTCCTTGAAAGCGGCCTCCATAATGTTCTGCGTTTCGCGGCGCATAGTATCCGATACGGCAGCATAGGTAGTCAGAGTAAACGCCGCTGAATAGTGTCCAAGCTGTTCTTGAACACTCTTTACGCTGTCCCCGGATTGCAAAGCAATCACGGCGTAACTGTGTCGCAAGTCATGGAAGCGGACATTAGGGCAACCCATGCCCGCCACAATCGCCTTGAAATGATTCTGGATTGTCCGGTGTTTCAGGTGTCCGCCTAATTCGTCCGTGAAGACCAGATTGCTTTCGTTGTTCCACAGCGCCCCCGCCGCCGTCCGCCATTCTTCCTGTTGCGCTTTCTGTTCCGTCAAGACCCGAACAATACTCGGCGCAATCGCCGCGTGACGGGCTTTCCCGTTTTTGGTTTCGTCAATGTTGACATATCCGGCTTTGTCGTGGGCTTTTTGAATCTGACGGCGGACGGTCAAAACGCCGTTCGTCAAGTCCACGTCATCCCAGCGCAAGCTCACCAATTCCGACTGACGCAACCCGGAGAACAGAGCGATGATGAACAGACGTTCAAACTTGTCTCCCCGGATAGCTTCAAGGAACAGGCCTACATTATCATCCATGAGCTGCTTTAATTCCGGTTTCTTGACTTTCGGGAGTTAGTGTGAAAGAGTTGGTAAGAGCTTCACCTGTCGAAAAGGGTGCACAAAGCCAGCCCCGGAAAAAACGGAATTTTTCAGGGTAACTATCCGCTGTTGGGAAATCGCTAACTGACGGTCAGCCCCTGAGTTTCAAGGAAACGGATTGCCTGCTTTACCGCTTTGGCAAGTTGCTGTTCCTTCAAATGCTCCGGCATATCGACCTGACAGAGGTCAACGGGATTCCACTCTTCTCCAGAGGAGAGCATTTGGTAAATCGCGGTCAGAATCATCCGCTATGCTCAACTGCCTTCTTGACGATTCCTTGTTGCTTCACGTCATTGTCTGCGGTTGACATTATCTGGAATATTCATGAAACGAACGTGCGGAAATGGCTTTGAGGACTTGCGTTCCGTACGGCGGCATGGTATCATCACGGGAACGGAACCCATAACGGACGGAGATGTGAAACGGATATGAAATCGTACAAAGAAGACATTCTGCGCTGGGCGGAAGAACAGTACGGAACGGAACCGGAACACCTTTGGACGGCGTACCCGGACTATGCGGTGTTGCGCCGTGCCGACAGCGGCAAATGGTACGCGCTGATTGCGGACGTCCCGCGCGGGACCGTTGGTCCGGACGGCGAAGGACGCGTTGACATTCTGAATCTCAAGTGCGATCCCAGAATGATCGGCTCGTTGCTTTCGGAACCCGGTTTCCGCCCCGCCTACCACATGAACCGGAACCACTGGATTACCGTCCTTCTGGACGGCACGGTACGGCCCGATCAGATTTACCCGTTACTGGAAATGAGTTACGACCTTGTGGCCCCGAAACGGAGAGGCCCCGGCAAGGATACGAAGGACTTTTAACGTGCATTCGGCATGGCGCGACGTTTCGTCAGCCCCAGCAGACGCGCCGCGTTGCCGCCTAAAATCGCCGCCTGTTCCGTATCTGTCAGCGGCGTTTCACGGAACCGGCGTAGCGCGTCCGGCTGTCCGCCCCACGGAGAATCCGTCCCGAACAGAATCCGCTCCGCGCCGAACCGCCGGACCATCCGGACAAATTGCGCGTCTCCCATCAGCGGAAGCGCCGCTTCCGCCCACGGATACCCGTCCCCGTTAGGCGTAACGCGTCCCAGCGAAAACGAGGTGTCCAGATACACGCCCGTGTCCGGCAGTAACGCTTCCACGGCGTCCCACTGCCGCCAGCCGCCCATGTGCGCGCAGACCAGTTTCAGAGGCCCCACGGACCGGACCGCGCGGCGTATCATAGCCGGCGCGGCCCGGTCCGCGTCCGGAAGGCCGATGTCCAGTCCGGCGTGTACCAGTACGACAAGGCCGAGTTCCCCGGCGCGTTCGAGGATCCGTAAATAGCGTAAGTCGTCAAAGTCCGCGCCCTGATACGGCGGATGAAGTTTGATACCGCGTATGCCCAAGGCGGCGACCCGCGCAAGTTCCGCGCGCCAGCCGGCGTAATCGGGGTGCATGGCGCCGAACGACAGGACCCCGGTTTCCGGCGTACGCTCATTGATACGCGCGGCCGTGTCATTGATTTGCGGAACCTGACGGGGAAGCGTGGCGACCGGCAGATTAACGGAGTAATCCACGCCCGCCGCGTTCATGGACGCGCGCAGGGCGTGAAGCGTGCCGTCCGTGAACGGGCGTATGTGCGCGGCGGACTGCAAGCGGTCCACGGCCGCCGCCGCGATGCTGTCGGGGAACGTATGCGTGTGGAAGTCAATCAGCATGGGAATTTTATTCCGGGTCTCCGAGGGCTTCGCTCTGCCGGACGGTCACCTTCCGGTCGTAGCAGGAGAACGCGCCGTTGACAAGATTCCGGTCCGGCGCGGGGGTAAAGAGGCTGACCAGCGGGACGATTACCAGTCCGGCCAGCATACAGAACGCGCCCGCGTTGATCGGGGACTGAATCAGGGACGGGAAGCTCGAACGGAAAAAGATGTTCGCCAGCATGACCGCGGCGGAGAACACGAAACTGACCCAGCAGGAGGCCTTTGTCGTTCCGCGCCAGTAGAGGCCGTACAGGAACGGCGCGAGGAACGCCCCCGCCAGCGCGCCCCAGCTTACGCCCATCAGTTGCGCGATAAAGGTTACGCTGGAACGGTACTGAATAATCGCCAGTACCACGGAAATGGCGATAAAGACGACAATCAGGACGCGCATAATCCCGACCTGACGTTTCTGGTCCATGTCCGGGAAAAACAGGTCTTTAATAAAGTCGAGCGTCAGCGTGGACGAGGACGCCAGCACCAGAGAGGACAACGTGGACATGGACGCGGAGAGGACGAGTATCACGACCACGGCAATGAGGATATCGGGCAGTCCGGAGAGCATGGAGGGAATCACGGCGTCATAACCGCCCGCGGGCACGCCGTTTTCGGCGACCGGAATCACGTCCGAGAACAGACGCCCGAACCCGCCAAGGAAGTAACATCCGCCCGCGACCACGAACGCGAACAGCGTGGAAATAACGGTACCCTTGTTGACGGCTTCCTCACTTTTAATGGCGTAGAATTTCTGTACCATCTGCGGCAGGCCCCACGTGCCGAGGGACGTCAGGATGACCACGCCCAAGAGGTTTACGGGGTCCGGGCCGAAGAAGGAGTTGAACACGCCGGGCGCGTCCGACACCAGCGGATCACTGACGCGTGACAGCCCGTCCAGCGCGGCCAGAAATCCGCCGCGGCTTTGGAGCACCGCGACAATCACGGCGCTGATTCCGAACAGCATAATAATGCCCTGTATGAAGTCATTGATGGCGGTTGCCATATACCCGCCCGCGATAACATAAATGCCCGTCAGAACGGCCATGACGACCACGCACACGGAGTAATCAATATGAAAGGCCATGCCGAAGAGCCGGGAGAGGCCGTTGTAGAGACTGGCCGTGTAAGGAATCAGGAAAACGAAGATAATCACGGACGCCGCGATTTTCAGGGAGTGACTGCCGAAGCGCTTGCCGAAAAATTCGGGCATGGTGGCGCTTGACAGGTGCTGTGTCATGATACGGGTCCGGCGTCCGAGCACGGCCCAAGCCAGCAGGGAGCCGACAAGCGCGTTTCCGATACCGGCCCACGTGGCGGCGATACCGAAACGCCAGCCGAATTGCCCGGCGTACCCGACAAAAACCACGGCGGAGAAGTACGAAGTGCCGTACGCGAACGCGGTCAGCCACGGACCAACGGAGCGTCCGCCGAGTACGAATCCGTCCACATCGGTGGCATTGCGGCGGCAGTAGAGGCCGATCGCGATCATCAGCCCGAAAAATACCACCAGCATGAGCGCCTTTAAAACCATGAAAATCAGTTCCTTTCCGCTGGCCGCAACGGCCAGTTGCTTTGTCGCTTTAACACTATAAACCTTTATAGGAATAAAGTCAAGATGGGATTTTGTTCAGCGGTCTTACGTTGTTCCCGGACATTTTCGTGAAAATCGACAAAATCGCAACGGCCGCAAGAAAGGCAGTCCCGGTCCGGGACTGCCCAGCATAAGAGGCGCGGCTTACAGGTCCGTCATTTCCTGCTGTTCGACCTGTTTGATACCTTTGGCCGCGAGCGCGGCGGCGGCTTTGTCGTTGTCCGCCACACGGAAAATCATGTAGGCGTCCTTGCCGCGCTTGCCGCCCAAGAAGGCGTACACGTACTCCACATTCACGGCGGCGTCCGCCAGTACGCGGAGCACCTTGTCGAGTCCGCCGGGGGTATCGGAGAGCGTCACGCCCAGCACCTGCGTAATGTTGTGGACGAAACCGGCGTCCCGTAAGACGGTCGTGGTCTTGTACACGTCATCGACAATGATCCGGGCAATGCCAAAGTCACTGGTTTCCGCCAGAGAGAACGCCCGCATATCAATTCCGTTTTCCGCCAGAACGGCGGTCATAGCCTGTAACGCGCCCGGCCGGTTCTCCAAAAAGACTGAAATCTGCTGAATCACGGGAAACGCCTCCTCTCAAATCTTCCGCTTATCAATGACGCGCACCGCTTTTCCCTCACTGCGCACAATGGATTTCGGCGCGACAAGGGTCACCTTCGCCGTCAGGCCCAGCATGGAGCGGAGGCCGTCCACGAGTTCCTTCTGACGGCGGGTGATTTCGCCGAGGTTGTCCGTGAACATCTCCGGCGTCATTTCTACCTGTACGTCCAGCGTGTCGGTATTGTTGACGCGGTCAACGATAATCTGGTAATTGGCGGGGTAGCCCAGATTGAGAAGGACCGTTTCAATCTGAGACGGGAACACGTTCACGCCGCGTATAATGAGCATATCATCGGTTCTGCCGCGCGGTTTCGTCATTTTGACGTGGGTCCGGCCGCACGAACATTTCTCCCGCGTCAGCACGCAGATGTCACGCGTACGGTAGCGGAGCAACGGAAACGCCTTTTTCGTGATGGACGTAAACACGAGTTCGCCCTGTGTACCGTCCGGAAGGACCTCCCCGGTTTCGGGGTCAATGACTTCCGCTATGAAATGGTCCTCGTTGATGTGCATACCGGACTGGGCCGAGCACTCGAACGCCACGCCCGGCCCGGAAAGTTCCGTCAGGCCGTAAATGTCGTACGCCTTGATTCCGAGCGTGTCCTGAATGCTCCGCCGCATTTCCTCCGACCACGCTTCCGCGCCGAAAATGCCCGCTTTCAGGGGGATTTGGTCGGGCGTCAGGCCCATTTCCTTCATACTCTCCCCGAGATAGGCGGCGTAGGACGGGGTACAACAAAGAATCGTTGCGTTCAGGTCCCGGATGAACATAATCTGGCGTTCGGTGTTGCCGGACGAAGTCGGGATCGTCAGACAGCCGACTTTATGGGAACCGCCGTTCAGGCCGGGTCCGCCCGTGAACAGGCCGTAGCCGTAGGACACCTGACAGACGTCCTCATTGGTCCCGCCCGCCGCCACAATCGCGCGCGCGCAACAGGTTTCCCAGAGGTCCAAATCGCCCTGCGTGTAGAAGGCGACCACGCGCTTTCCGGTCGTGCCGGACGTGGACTGAATCCGCACGCAGTCTTTCAACGGGACCGCTACCAGTCCGTAGGGGTAGGCTTTGCGCAAGTCGTCCTTGCTCAAAAAGGGGAGCTTGTACAAGTCCTCCGTGCCGTGAATGTCATCGGGAGTTACGCCGGCCTCCCGCATTTTCTCCCGGTAATAGGGCACGTTGTCCCAGACGTGCCGCACCTGCGCGACAAGGCGCTCGTCCTGCCACGCCTTGATTTGCTCCCGCGAGGCGGTTTCAATTTCCGGTTGATAATAGCGCTCCATTGGTATCAGTCCTTTCCGGCCGCGCCGTCATGTGGCGCGGTTCTTTAACGGTGCAATGTTTTACACCATAAAAGAGCGTTTGTCAAGCGTTTTTTCCCAGCGCGAACGCCCTGCGGTTGAGGTCCAGAAACTTCGCCGGGACTATCGCCTCTAAAGACGCGTCCCAAGCCTCCTCCGGCAAGTCAAAGTAGTGCGACAGCCGCCCCATCAGGACAATGTTCACCGCTTTTCCGCTTCCGGCCTCCTGCGCCAGCGCGAGGCAGTCCAGCGCGTCCACCTTCGCGCCCGTTGCGCGCAGTTTCTCCACGAGGTTTTCGGGGTACGCCGCCGCGCCCGTAATCACCGGCATGGGGTCCATCCGCTGTGTGGATGTGACAATCTGCCCGCCCGGTTTCAGGTACGACAGCCAACGCGCCGCCTCCAAGAGTTCAAACGACACAATGAAGTCCGCCTCCCCCTTGTCAATCACGGGCGAGTGGACGCGGTCGCCGTAACGCACGTACGTGACCACGCTTCCGCCGCGCTGTGACATCCCGTGCACTTCCGACACTTTCACGTCATAGCCCTGTCCCAGAAGCAAGTGGCCGAGAAGTTTACTGGCCAGAAGGCTGCCCTGTCCGCCCACGCCGACAATCATAATGTTTTTCGTTTCCACGGGTCAGGCCTCCTTTTCCGTGCTCTCAAACGCGTGAAATTTGCACAGTTGCGTACACACGCCGCAGCCAACGCATAATGTACCGTCCACGCGTGCCTTGCCGCCCTGTATCGAAATCGCCGGACAGCCGATCCGCATACAGGATTTGCACCCCACGCACGTTTCCGCGTTCACTCTCAGCGGGGCCTTGTGCTTGACGTACTTCAACAGCGCGCACGGACGCCGCGAGATGATCACGGACGGTTCGTCCGCCGCTAATTCCTCTTTTACGGCCTGTTCCGTGGCCGCGAGGTCGTAGGGGTCCGTGACGCGTACGCGCCGGAAGCCCATGGCGCGGCAGAGGCTTTCCAAGTCGATTTTCCCGGCGGGGTCGCCCTTGATATTGTATCCGGTGGTCGGGTTCTGCTGGTGGCCGGTCATGCCCGTGATGGAGTTGTCAAGGATAATCACCGTACTGTTCGACTGGTTGTACGCGATATTGGCAAGGCCGGTCATGCCGGAGTGCATAAACGTGGAATCGCCGATGACGGCAACGGTTTTATGTTCGCTCTCCGCGCCGAGGGCCTTGTTAAAGCCGTGAATCGCGCTGACGGACGCGCCCATGCAGAGCGTCATTTCCATGGCCGACAGCGGGGCCACCGCGCCGAGCGTGTAACAGCCGATATCGCCCAGCACCGTACACTTCAGTTTGCTGAGCGTGTGGAACAGGCCCCTGTGCGGACAGCCGGCGCACATCACCGGCGGACGCGGCGGAATCGGGGCCGCCAACGTCCGGCCCGTGTGGACGGGCAGTCCCAGTTTTTCCGCCACAACGTTCTGCGAATATTCGCCCAAAAGCGGGAAACGGTCCTTTCCGGTACACGTCAGGCCGAGTTCCCGGCAGTAGGTTTCCAGAAAACCGTCCAATTCCTCCACGACCGTCAGGGAGTCCACGGAGGCGGCGAACGCGCGGATTTTCCGTTCCGGCAGGGGCCAGACCATGCCCAGTTTCAGAACCGGAAAGCGGTCCCCGCACACTTCCTTGACGTACTGGTAACAGGTGGACGAGGTCAGAATCCCGGTGGAACGGTCCCGCCCCGGCTCCACGCGGTTGAGGTCCAGCGTTTCGGCGAACTCCGCCAACTTGCGCGTCCGCTCCTCCACGACCGGGTGACGCCGGATCGCGTTCCCGGGCATCATGACATATTTCGCTATGTCCTTCCGGTACGGCTTCGCGGGCGCTTCGATACGTTCCCCCGTCTCCACAACGGACTGGGAATGCGCGATCCGCGTACACATTTTCAGCAGTACCGGACAGTCGAACGCCTCTGAAATCTCATAGGCGCGCATGGCGAACAGCCGCGCCTCCGCCGAATCGGACGGTTCCAGCATGGGCAGTTTCGCCGAACGGGCATAATGACGGGAGTCCTGTTCGTTCTGTGACGAGTGCATTCCGGGGTCATCGGCCACGGCAATGACCATTCCCGCGTTTACGCCCGTATAGGACACCGTGAAAAGCGGGTCCGCCGACACGTTCAACCCCACGTGTTTCATCCCGCAGAAGCTCCGCTTCCCGGCAAGGCTCGCCCCAAAAGCCGTTTCCATGGCTACCTTCTCATTGGGCGCCCACTCACAGTAAATCTCGTCATACTTCGCGGCTTCTTCGGTAATTTCCGTACTGGGCGTGCCCGGGTAGCTGGACGCCACCGCGCAGCCCGCCTCATACAGTCCCCGGGCAACCGCCGCGTTGCCCAACATCAGTTGTTTCATACTTGTTCCCTCACAATGTTTGTCAAGTTTTCTCTTCCGGCGCGCGCCGGAAGCGTTCCCGGAAAATCACGTCCCGCATAACGCCGCCCGCGCCGCCGTCCAGCATGGAGCGCCGCACCCGGCTGACGGTCGCGCTGCTGGCCCCCGTTTTTTGCAGAATCTCCGAATAGACTTCCCCGCGTTCCAGCGCCACCGCCACTTCAAAACGCTGTTCCATACTCCGCAGTTCTATCGGCGTGCACAGGTCCTGAAAAAAACGGGTGCACTCGTCCAAGTCCCGGAGGTTCAGAATCGTTTCGTAAAGGGCTGTATCCGGCTCCCTGTTTTTTCGATTCCCGCCCATTGCGTCCGCTCCTTTCCGTGTCGCGTTCCGCTGTATTGTAGCACAATCTCCCCGGAAGGTAAACTGTTTTTCGGCCCGTAAAATATTTTTCTTCCTTGACAAGCCCTCAGAACTGTAGTATGCTGACGCCACAAGACAGAAAAAGGGAGGCGTTGCCATGGAAATCGCTATTTTTGCCGCCTGCGCCGTCATTATCGGGTTGCTGGCCCTGTTGCTGATGAAAAGCGGAAGCGGGGACGGGGACCGGCTCGCGGAACTCGAACAGGAACTCGCGCTTTTGCGGGAACGTACCAGCGGGGACAGCCGCCAGTTGACGGAACAGATTTCCCTTCAAAGTCAGAACGCCGTGACCACCATCCTGAACAGTTTCCATGACGGACAGGACCGGCAGAGAAAGGCCTTTGAGGATATCCGCCTTGAAATTCGCGGAGAGCTGGAGTTGATCCGGACGCAGAATCAGGAAAGTTTGGAGCGAATCAACCAGACCGTTGGCGAAGAACTGCAAAAGACCCTGACCAGTTTCCATGACGGACAGGACCGGCAGAAAAAGGCCTTTGACGATATCCGCCTTGAAATTCGCGGAGAGTTGGAGTTGATCCGGACGCAGAATCAGGAAAGTTTGGAGCGAATCAACCAGACCGTCAACGAAAAACTGCAAAAGACCCTGAATGACCGGATCACGCAGTCCTTTGAACTGGTCAACCAGCGTCTGACGGAAGTCTATGAAGGCCTCGGAGAGATGAAAAACGTGGCGTCCGGCGTGTCAGACTTAAAAAACGTGCTTTCCAACGTGAAAAGCCGCGGCATTATGGGCGAAATACAGCTTGCGGCCATTTTAGGCGACATCCTTGCCCCGGAACAATACGAAGCGCAGTTTAAAATTCGTCCGGGCGGCGCGGAGATGGTGGATTTTGCCGTGAAGCTCCCCGGCCTTGACGATGGCTCGTACATCTACCTCCCCATTGATTCCAAATTCCCCGGCGACCGCTGGGCCGCGCTCGCCAGCGCGTACGACTCCGGAAATCCCGCCGAACTGAAAGCCAGACGCGCCGACCTCGAAAAAGAAATCAAGCGTTGCGCCAAGAGCATTCATGACAAGTACATTGTCCCGCCGTACTCCACGGATTTCGCGATTCTGTTTCTCCCTTTTGAAGGCCTTTACGCCGAAGTCGTCAATATGGGCCTCGTGGAAGTCCTGCAACGTGACTACCGCGTGAACATTACGGGTCCGTCCACTATGGCCGCCATGCTGAACAGTCTGCAAATGGGCTTCCGGACGCTTGCCATCCAGAAGAAGAGCGGGGAAGTGTGGAAGATTCTGGAAGCGGCCAAAAAGGAATTTGGCAACTTTGAAACCGTCCTGACGAAAACCCGGGAGCGTCTGCGTCAGGCGGACGATGAACTCGACAGGCTGATCGGCGCCCGGACCCGTGCCATCAACCGTAAACTCAACGCCGTGGCCTCTCTGGACGCCTCCCAGAACGCCGCCGACTTGCTGGAACTTCCATAACGCGTACCGGTTCCGCCACAGAGCGCGGAACCGGCGTTTTTACGTCCCCGCCGCCCGTAACAGGCGGGAGAGGTTCGCGAAATCCTGTAACGTCAGGCGTTCGCCGCGGACGGTCTCGGGCAGTCCGCAGGCGCGGACCGCCTCCCGGATGACGTCCTTGGAGCGTTCCGGCAGGGCGGCGGCCAGACTGTTGACAATCGTTTTCCGCCGCAACAGAAACGCCCCCCGCACCACCCGGAAAAAGTAGTCCTCGTCCTCCGCGTCCACGGCCGGACTTGTCCGCCGCGCACAGCGTAAAAGCGCGGAATCAACTTTGGGCCGGGGCAGAAACTTTTCCCGCGGGACTTCCAGTACAAGCGCCGGCTCCATATAGTAGCGCAGGAAGAGGGAGAACGCTCCGCCGTCCCCGGACCCTTCCGGCGCGGACAGGCGTTCCGCGACTTCCTTCTGTAAAAGTACCGTCACGCTTTGGAAGCAGGGCGTCAGGACGAGTTTTTCCAGCATGGGGGACGTGATGTTATAGGGCAGGTTCGCGCAGACAACGGGCGTCAGACCGCCGAACTTCTCCGCCGCGAGGGCGGAGAGGTCCAGCTTTAAGGCGTCTCCCGGCACGATTTCCACGTTGCCGAGGCCGTCCATGGTCTCCGCGAGGACCGGCAGAAGGGCGCGGTCGAGTTCCACGGACACCACCTTTCCGGCGCGTTCGGACAGTTCCGCCGTCAGCGCGCCCACGCCCGGACCGATTTCCAGCACGCCGCAGGACCTGTCCGCCCCGGAGGCGTCCGCGATCGCCGCCGGGACGGCCGCGTCAATCAGGAAATTCTGCCCCATGGACTTCGAGAACCGGAAGCCGTGCCGCTCCAACAGGGCGCGTAATTCCCGTTCATTGCACAGATTCATCAGTATTTCCCCAAGGACGCCGTATCATCCGAGGCGCTGCTTCCGTACTGGAAATCGTTCCCCGGAAGAACCGCGTTCAGGAAAATGCCCGCAATCGCCGCGATCGAAAGGCTTGTCAGCGTCAGCGAGGCCCCGCCGACTTGAAACGTCAGGCCGTCCGTGAAGCCCAGCCCGGAGACCAGAATCACCGCCGCAATGATCAGGTTACGCGAGTTTGTGAAGTCCACGCGGTTTTCCACGATGTTCCGTACGCCGATGGCGGAAATCATGCCGTAGAGGATGAAACTGATTCCGCCGACAATCGCCGCCGGAAGGGAGTTCACCAGCGCCGCGAACGCCGGAGAAAACGACAGTACCAGCGCGTACGCCGCCGCCAGCCGGATCACCCGCGGGTCGTACACTTTAGAGAGGACCAGTACGCCCGTATTTTCTCCGTAGGTGGTATTGGACGGCCCGCCGAACAGGCCCGCCAGAGACGTGGCGATACCATCGCCAATCAGGGTACGGTGCAGGCCGGGGTCCGTGATGAAGTTCTCCCCGACCGTTGCGGAAATGGCGGACATATCGCCGATATGTTCCATCATGGACGCAATCGCAATGGGGGCCATGACCAGAATGGCGGACAGGTCGAACTTCGCGATACTCCCGGGCAGGTCGGTCACAAACGGCTGAAGCCCTACCGGGTTCGCCGCCAGTACGCCGGAGAAGTCCATCAGCGGCACCGTTTCCCCGGCGGCGTTCAGGGCCGTGGCCCCGAACAGATTCGCGATGACCGCCACGCAGTACGCGCCCACCACGCCTAACAGAATCGGCACGATTTTTATCATGCCCTTTCCCCAGATGTTCGCGGCAATGATAATCCCCATGGCCACCAGCGCCAGCCACCAGCAGGTTTTCGCGTTGTTGACGGCGGACGGCGCGAGGTTCAGGCCAATCAGAATGATGATAGGTCCCGTGACCACGGGCGGCAGGTAGTGCATGACTTTCATGATCCCCACCGCCTTGACAATTCCCGCCAAGAGCACATAGAGCAGTCCGGCCACCACGAGGCCGCCGCAGGCGTACTGGAGCTTTTCGGACGCGGCCATATCCGCGTATATCCCTGTGTTCAGGTTTGCCATGGTGAAGAAGCCGCCCAGAAAGGCGAACGAGGACCCCAAAAACGCCGGGACTTTCATCTTCGTGCAGACGTGGAAAAAGAGGGTGCCAACGCCCGCAAAGAAGAGGGTGGTTTGAATGGACAGGGGCAGTCCGTAACCCTGAACCAGAATCGGGACAAGCACCGTGGCCCCGAACATGGCAAAGAGGTGTTGCAGGCCCAAAAGAAGCATTTTGGGCAGTCCCAAGGTACGGGCGTCCGTCACGGGTGCCTGTCCGACAGCGGTCTTTTTTTCGTTCATGGCGTCTCCTTTCCACGTCTCCCGCACGCGGCCCCGCCGCGTCCGGGCATAAAAACACCGGCAGTCACAGCCGGCAAACACAGGAAATCATGAGAAAACGTCTTTTCCGCTTTTGCGCGTCTCATAGCCGTTCCTCCTCCCATGATTTTGTTTATTATACAGGAAAGTACGCCGCTTGGCAAGTACGTTTTTGGATGAACTCCGTAAAAATTCACGGAAAAGATTGTAAAAAATGACTGTTACCGCGCCGGGGGCGGCGCGTACCCCCGGCGTATTTCCGTTCGTGTTCAGTCACAGCGGCCGCCGTGGCCTCCGCTGTTGTTGCAGGAACCGCAGGAATTGTTGGAACTGTTGCCGCTGTTATTCGAGGAGACGTTTCCGCAGATACCGCCCCACGTGTCCGCGCCCCGGATTGCGTTCGGGGGGAAGAACTCCCCTTCCGGGAAGTCAATGTTCCGGAAAATGCTGCACGGGTCCTCCGCCGGACTTAATCCGCCCGTACCCGAGCAGTCCTTGCGAGGCATACAGTAATCAATCATCGGAATCAGAAGCTGGGTATCCCGTTCCAGACGCACAATGGAGAATTGTCCGAGCGTGATATACACCTGACGGCCATCGTCACAACTCGACAGGCCATCCCCGAAACAGCCGTTGATAAAGTCCGGGATTTCGCACAGCTCGCAGTCGCGGCGGTCACAGCGGTCCACGATACGCGCATCCAGTACAATCGGGTCCACCGCCTCCACAACCGCGATGGGCAGGTTGTTCTTCTGCATCATCTGAATATCGGGTTCCCCGATGCGGACCTGAGAGGAGAAAATCCGCGCGTTGCCTTCGCTGCCGTACAGAATGGTACGCTTGTCAAACACGCACAGACCTTCCACCGTCACCGGAATCGGACTGCTCAGGTACGCTTGTAACGTGACATGGTAGAAGAAACGCATATCCACTGTGTAGAAGCCTCTGTGGAAGCTGACCGGCTCCACGTCCACGTAGACATGAAGCAGTTTCGCGCTTCCGCCCTTTACCGACATGGCCCGGTTGATAACGTCCGCGCAACGGCACTGCGGATAGAATCGCAAATCCTCAATACAGTCTTTATCGCGGCAGGAATCGTAAATTTTGCGGGTATGGATACATACGGCTTCCCGTACGCCGCGCAGGTCCTCAATAGGGCCGGGTAATACTCGTTCTGGCATAAAGTCATCCCTCCATGAAGAAACTGAACTGAAATGTGTTCCCGCCGGTGATGGGAACAGCCTTTCACTTCAGTGTATGCGTACGGCGAAACAGGGTGACAGCGTACGCCGCGGGAATAATCGGACCCGAAACGGACAGACTGTAAAAGCGGCGTATGGAAAGGACGTGTGAAAGATGACGAAACAGCGGCCAAAACACATTGGAAT
Source organism: Oscillibacter sp. (assembly GCA_017446225.1). Taxonomy (GTDB): domain Bacteria; phylum Bacillota; class Clostridia; order Oscillospirales; family Oscillospiraceae; genus Oscillibacter. Next base: position 4,633 of record JAFSRH010000052.1, on the reverse strand, counting down.
CATCCCGGACGGTAACAGACGCTGGGCGCTGGAACGAGGTCTCAAAAAACGGGACGGGTACCAGTACGGTTTGCGTCCCGGTTTACAGTTGCTGCGTCTGGCCAGAGAAACCGGCGTGGATGAAATCACGTACTACGGTTTCACAACGGATAACTGCAAACGTCCGGCGGAACAGTTTCAGGCGTTCCGTCAGGCGTGCGTGGACGCGGTGGACCTGCTCACGGGAGAGGGCGCCGACCTGCTGGTGATTGGCAACCGGGAATCGAAATGTTTTCCGGAAGCCCTCTATCCGTACGCGACCAGAACGGCCGTACACGGCGGCGGCATAAAAGTCAACTTTCTGGTCAACTACGGCTGGCAGTGGGACCTCTCCCATATCCGGACGGACGGAAAGCCGTATTCCGCCGACATTTCCAGAATAGACCTCATTATCCGCTGGGGCGGTATGCGAAGGCTGTCCGGGTTTCTGCCGATTCAGAGCATTTATTCCGATTTCTGCGTGATTGACCGCTACTGGCCCGATTATACGGATCACGACTTCCTGTCCGCGCTGGACTGGTACGCCAAACAGGACGTAACGCTGGGCGGATGAGCTGTGTTAAAAAACAGGACTGTCCGTCTTTTCAGACAGACAGTCCCGAACTTTGTCGCGCGGTTATCCCTTGACTTCCAGAATCGGCGTACCAACGGCGACTTCTCCGCCGGAGAGAAGCGGCTTTACGGCGTTGTATTCGTCCGTGTTGCAGATAATCATGGGCGTTGTCAGCAGATAGCCCGCCTTCTTAATGCCTTCCATGTCGAAGGTAATGAGCAAGTCGCCCTTCTTGACAGGCTGGTCCTCGACCACGTTGACCTTGAAATACTGCCCGTTGAGCTTCACCGTGTCAATGCCGATATGCAAAAGGACGTCCGCGCCGTCATCGGCCAGAATGCCGATTGCGTGTTTGGTGTCAAAGATGTTTTCCACCACGCCGTTGACCGGACTGTAAAGGCGTCCTTCGGAGGGTTCAATCGCCACGCCCTGTCCGAGCGCGCACTGGGCAAACGCTTCGTCCTGTACCTGTTCCATAGGAACGACCGTGCCGTTCATATGGGCGTACAGGGTGGAGTCTTTCATTTTCTCCTTACTTGCGGTCTTTTCGGCGGCGGCGGGGGCGTTAATGTCCGCCGTGTCGACCATATCCGCCTCGGGCGTGTCCATAAAGTCCTCAAGATTGGACTTGATCACCGCCACTTGGGGGCCGTAAATGACCTGCACGCCGTTCCCCTTGTGGATGACGCCGGACGCGCCGGACTGTTTCAGCAACGCATCGGAGACCTTGCCGGAGTCAATGACCGTGACGCGCAGACGGGTGGCGCAGCAGTCCACGTCAGAGAGGTTCTTTTTGCCGCCCAGACCTTTCAGAATCATGGCGGAAGTCGGGTCGGAGAAGCCGCCCGAACCGGTGGGTTTGCCATCGGGTCCGATACCGGTTTTGGCCTTGAAATCGGAGCGGGTAAAGAGTTTGGTTTCCTCATCGTCCGCCTCGCGGCCCGGCGTCTTGAGGTCCATTTTGGTAATCATGAAGTAGAACGTGAAATAGTACACGAAGAAATACACGATACCCACAATCACGACCCAAATCCAGCTTGTTTTCCCATTGCCCTGTAAAATGCCGAACAGGGTCAGGTCAATGAGGCCGCCGGAGAAGGTCATGCCCACGCCGACATTGAAAATGTGCATGAGCATATAGGACAGCCCCGCGTACACGCAGTGCACCGCGTACATCAGCGGAGCCACGAACAGGAACGTAAACTCAATGGGTTCCGTGATACCGGTCAGCATAGCGGTCAGGGCGGCGGAAATCAGGAGGCCGCCGGCAACCTGTTTCTTTTCCGGTTTCGCGCAGCGGTACATGGCAAGCGCCGCGCCGGGAAGGCCGAAAATCATGAACGGGAACTTGCCGGCCATAAACCGGGTCGCGGATACGGAGAAATGTTCGATATTGCCGCTGTTGGCCAGTTCGGCGAAGAAGATATTTTGCGCGCCCTGTACCAGTACGCCGTTAATTTCCATTTCGCCGCCCATGGCGGTCTGCCAGAAGGGCATATAGAACACGTGGTGCAGACCGAAGGGAATCAGGGCGCGTTCGATAATGCCGTAAATCCAAGTGCCGATGTAGCCGGAACTGAGGACCAGTCCGCCCAGCGCGGCGATACCCATCTGGATAATCGGCCACACGAAGAACATGACAATGCCCACCACCAGAAAGACGGCGGTAGAGATAATGGGCACGAAGCGCGTGCCGCCGAAGAAGGAGAGCACTTGCGGGAGCTGTGCCTTGTAGAAGCGGTTATGGAGCGCGGCAACGCCCAAGCCGACAATGATACCGCCGAACACGCCCATTTGCAAAGTCGTAATGCCCAGTATACTGGTCGTAGAGTTCGCGGCCATGGCGTCCACGCCGCCGCGGGCGGTAATCATGGCGGAGATGGACGTATTCATGACGAGGTACGCAATGGCGCCGGAGAGCGCGGCCACGTCCTTTTCACGCTTTGCCATGCCGATGGCCACGCCCATGGCGAACAAGAGCGCCAAGTTACTGAATACCGCGTTGCCGCACTGGTTCATAATATCCAAAAGCGTATAGAGCGCGCTTCCGGGATAAATGACGCCGGTGAGGTGGTAGGCCTCCAGCATGGTGGCGTTCGTGAACGAACTGCCGATGCCGAGCAGCAGTCCGGCGGCGGGCAGAAGGGCGATAGGCAGCATGAACGAGCGGCCGACCCTCTGCAAGACGCCAAAAATCTGGTCTTTCACGAAAATTTCCTCCCTTTCCGTTCGTTGTCTCTTCCTGTTCCGTTCAAAACCGCTGGAAGGGTAATTTTCCGGCCCGCGAACGCTGAAAAAAACAGACCAGCCCGCCCAGTCCTCCCGGCCCGAGAAGCAGGACAAAGTTGGTCAGGTCCGGGCAGGCCGGTAACATTCCAACGGAATTTGTGGACAAAGTGTAACATTTTATGTGATTATTGTCAAGAGAAGGCGGAACGGAGTTGAAAATTCGTGATTGTGCCGGATTTTTATCAGGCTTTTTGTGACTTTCGACCGCGTTCCAAAACAGGGGGCCGGTTCCGTAGAACCGGCTCCTGTGGAACGCGTGTCAGGCCCATTGCCTTTCGGGGACAGGCCGCGCGCGTAAAAACGGAAATCCGCTACGCGTCACAGGGATTTCTCGTAAGACTCGACCATCTTCTTGACCATCTGTCCGCCCACGGACCCGGCTTCCCGGCTGGTCAGGTCGCCGTTGTAGCCGTCCTTGAGGTCCACGCCCACTTCGGCCGCGGCTTCCATCTTAAAGCGGTCCATCGCGGCACGGGCTTCGGGAATGTTGAGGCGGTTTCTGCTGTTGCTGTTGCTTCCGTTTTCCGTATTCGTATTATAATTCTGGTTCGACATGGTAGTCTCCTTCTTGATTTGTCTTATCCTGACGTTTGCGGAAAAGGGAGGGCTTCCAACGGACGTCCGGCCGCTTCTCCGCGTTGCGATTTTGGGTATCGCCCGCATAGTTTGGCACAAACAAAACAGAATATGCCCCCGTCCGGATGGAAAATCACACATAGAAAGGAAACGCGTGTCATATCGTTACGCTTTCGCGTTAAACTCCCTGCGGCGGGGCTTTTCGTCCCGGCGGTTCATGTACTCCCGCCGCCCGAACGATAGCGGAACGTCATTCGATGAAACTTTTCCGTTTGTCCGTTCCGGCGCGGCGGAACGGGTCTCCGTCCCGGCGCGGCGGGGCGCCTTGACGGAGGTTTCAACGCCCGAATCCGTCTTGACTTTCTCCCCGTCCGCTGTCCCGGAGAGCGGTTCGCGTTCCGTCGCTTCTCTGTCCCGCGTCCCGGAGAGCGGTTCGCGTTCCGTTGCTTCCCTGTCCCGCGTCCCGGAGAGCGGTTCTTCGCTTTGCGCTTCCGCTTTCCGTTCCATGGCCTCTTCGGTTTCTGTGGGAAGTTTATGGTAGTCCTCACTGGCTGTAAAGTCCGTCATAGTACGCGTCAGGCGGTTGAGGCGAAACAGGGCGCTTTCGTCTCCGTTTTTCGCGGCGGACAGAATCTCTCCCAGCTTGGACATATGCAGACGCCGGGCCTCGTCTCTGGTCTTACAGCGTCTCAGTTCCTTTTCGTAGGCCTCCTGTTCCCGTTCCGCTTCCTTGAGTTTTTCGTACAGCGCCGGATTCTTCGCCCGCAAATACTCCCATTCGTCATAAGAGAGTTTCCGCCCCGCCTGCGCCTTGGTCATGATTCCGGACATTTTATGATCGGTTTCGTCCGTATCCGGCAGAACGGAAGAAGCCTTGGTAAAGTTCACATAGTCCTGTAAAGACTTCTTGTGACCCGTAAAATCTCCGCTCTGTTTCTTCAAGTTCCACCGGGTTTTCAGGCCCTGCGTTTTCGCGTACTGGCTGACGGAACCAATCGAAAGAAAATCCATAAACTTCTGCCTCCTTTCCAAACACGGCGCGTATTTTCGTCAAATCGCCGGATTTACGCACGGACAGCGACCGGTCTTTCATCTATGTTATCGTCCGTCCGATCAAAAAATTAAGGGCGGACGGCGCCGGATTCAAATCAGGCTTGACAACCGGCGGAAAATGGT
>JAFSRH010000051.1 GCA_017446225.1 Oscillibacter sp. | reverse complement strand
TACTTCCGTTACGTCCGCTACTTCCGTTACGTCCGCTGTTTCCGGTACGTCTGTTACTTCCGGTACTTCCGCTGTTTCCGGTACTTCTGTTACTTTCGGTACGTCCGTTGTTTCCGGCGCTTCTGTCACTTCCGTTACGTCCGCTGTTTCCGGCGCCTCCGCGGTCTCCGTGCCGGACGCTTCGGCTTCCTGTTCCTTGGAATCGTCATAACTGCGCGGCTTGATGTCGATTTTGTAGCCCGTCAGGCGGGCGGCAAGACGCGCGTTTTGCCCCTCGCGTCCGATGGCAAGCGATAACTGATGGTCGGGCACCCGTACCCGGCACGCCTTGCCCTCGGGGGCCAATGTCACGCTGTCCACCTCCGCGGGGGCCAGCGCCGCCGCGATAAACGCCGCCGGGTCGTCACAGTATTTGATAATGTCGATTTTTTCCCCGTGGAGTTCTTCCGTGACGTGGTTCACGCGCTGTCCGCGCGGACCCACACAGGCCCCGATCGGGTCTACCTGTTCGTCCGTGGAGGCCACCGCGATTTTCGTACGGCTCCCGGCCTCCCGGGAAATCGACTTGACCTCAACGGTCCCGTCATAAATTTCCGGCACTTCCAGCTCAAACAGACGCCGTACCAGTCCGGGATGCGTCCGGGAAATCAGAATCTGCGGCCCGCGCGTGGCCCGGCTGACGTTCACCACGTAGACCTTGACCATCATTCCCTCGGAAAGCTCCTCTCCGGGAATCTGTTCCCCGGCGGTTAATACGGCGTCCGTGGCCTCGGCGCCGGTCCCGATACGCAGCGTGACGTTCTGATTCCGCGGGTCAATCCGCGTGACGGTGCCCGTCAGAATTTCGTGCTGTTTGGAATTGAACTCCTCAAAGGCCATCCCGCGTTCGGCTTCCCGCAGGCCCTGTATGATGACCTGTTTGCCGTTTCCGGCGGCAATCCGTCCGAACTCCACGTTGTCCACGGGGATGTTGACCGTATCGCCGATTTCATAGAGCGCGGAAATTCGTTTTGCCTCTTCCAGCGGAATTTCGTTGAACGGGTCCACGTAGTCCTCTTCATCGACCACGTTCTTTTTGACGAACATCCGCAAGGTCTGGGCCGTCTCATCGGCTTCCACTTCCACGTTTTCGGTGTCGGGATGGTCCTTTTTATAGGCGGCGACAATGGCTTGAGAGATTTTCTCCAACATAAACGCCTTGGGAATGCCGCGTTCTTTTTCCAGCATGGTCAGCGCGGTGAAAATCTCGGAAGGATTCATTCCCGCGGGTTCTTTCTGCTTTTTGCCCCTGATGCCTTTGCCTTTCATGAATTCAATCTCCTTATCGAGTGATACTTCCCGTACTGCCACGAAATGACCGTTCACCATTCCACGCGCAGACGTACCAGCGCGGTGTCTTTCTTTTGGAACGTCAACGCGCGCCCGTTTACATCCACAGTAAGCGCGCCGGTCGCGGGGTCGTAAGCGGTCAGGACGCCGGGAAACTCCTTGCGGCCCTCAAAGGCGCGGTAGAGCTTGACGAGCACGGGACTGCCTGTAAAGCGCGCGAAATCTTCCGGACGTTTCAAGGCGCGTTCGGCCCCCGCGGACCCGACTTCCAGTGTGTAACTCCCCTCAATGGGGTCGATCTCGTCCAGCCGGTCGGAGAGCCGGCGCGAAATGGCCTCACAGTCAAGGATATCCACGCCGCCCTCCTTGTCCAGCAGGACGCGTAAATACCATGTCCCGGCCTCCCGGACGTACTCCACGTCCCAGAGCGTACAGCCCCGTTCCGCGGCCAGCGGGGCGGCCAGTCGGGCCGTCAGTTCCGTAACTTTGCTCATTGCGATTCCTCCACCGTAAAGCGGGTACGCCGTACCCTTGCCGGATTCCCGTATAAATGCGAAAGAAAAGAGCGGACCCGCGGTCCACTCCATGAAGTTCGTTTCCTGACAAGGGAAGTATACCACAGCCGCGCGCGCTTTGCAATAGCTTTTTTCACTTTTTTTGAAAAATTCCTTAGTCTATGGAAAATTTTAACATAGCAACCCCTCCCTCGAATACACGGGGGAGGCGTTGCGTTCGCCGGACGCTTATTCCATGTTGTCATGGGTCCGGATACCGCGCCGGATGTCCGCGAGGTCATAGGGCACCGTCTGATAGACGCAGTAATTGAGCCAGTTCGCGTAAAGCAGATGGGCGCAACTTCTCCACGTCACCAGCGGTTCCCGGGAAGGGTCGTTGTCGGGGAAGTAGTTCACGGGGACTTGGATGTCGATTCCGGCACGTAAGTCGCGCTCGTACTCCTTTTTGAGCGTGTCGCGGTCGTACTCGGCGTGCCCCATGAGAAAGACCTGCCGGCCCTGATCCGTCTTGACCGCGTACACGCCCGCTTCCGCGGACGCCGCCAGAATTTTCAGTTCCGGCACGGCCTCAATGTCGGCGCGGTCCACGGTCGTGTTACGGGAATGCGGGACCTGAAACACATCGTCAAAGCCCCGGAAGAGTATGAATTTTCTGTCCTCCAGCCGATGGGGAAACACCCCGAAAAGTTTGCGCTCCAGCGGACGCTTTTGTATGCCGTAGTGATAGTACAGCGCCGCTTGCGCGCCCCAGCAGATATGCAAAGTCGAATGGACGTGCGTCTTGCTCCATTCCATGATTTGGCACAGTTCCGGCCAGTAGTCCACGTCCTCGAAGGGCAGCAGCTCCACGGGCGCGCCGGTAATAATCAGGCCGTCAAAGTCACGCTCCCGCACGTCCTCAAACGTCCGGTAGAAGGCCAGCATATGAGACTGCGCCGTGTTCTTGACGGTATGCCCGGAAGGCGCGATCAGTTCCAGCTCAATTTGCAGGGGCGTGTTGCCCAGTACGCGGGCCAGTTGGGTTTCGGTCTCTATTTTCGTGGGCATGAGGTTCAGCAGGAGGATTTGCAGAGGGCGGATATCCTGTTTCACGGCGCGGGTCTCCGTCATGACAAAGATGTTTTCGGCGGTCAGGGTGGCGGTCGCCGGAAGGCGGTTGGGAATCTTGATGGGCATATCGATCACTTCCTGTACGTGTGTATGGATATAGAAAACGCCGGACAGTGGGAATCACTGTCCGGCGCGGGGGTGTGTGGTCTCAGCGGACGGCGTCCAATGCCTGTGCCATATCGGCGATCAAATCCTCTTTATTTTCCAGTCCGCAGCTCATGCGGATCAGTCCGGCGGGGACGCCGGCGGCCACAAGCTGTTCGTCCGTCAACTGCCGGTGGGTGGACGTGGCCGGGTTCAGACAGCACGTCACGGCGTCCGCGACATGGGTCTCAATGGCGGCCAGTTTCAGGGAACGCATGAACGTTTCGGCGGCGGGACGTCCGCCCTTGAGTTCAAACGACACCACGCCGCAGGAACCGTTGGGCAGGTATTTTTGTCCGAGGGCGTAGTACGGGTCGGACGGAAGTCCGCAGTAGTGCACGGCTTCCACTTCCGGGCGGGCGGAGAGGAATTCCGCGACCGCCTGTCCGTTTTCGCAGTGCCGGGGCATACGGAGATGGAGACTTTCCAGCCCCAGATTCAGGTAGAAGGCGCTCTGCGGGGACGGCGTGGAGCCGAAGTCCCGCATTAACTGCGCGACGCACTTTGTGATGAACGCGCCGCCCTGTCCGAACTTTTCGGCGTAGGTGATGCCGTGATAGCTTTCGTCCGGGGTGCACAGGCCGGGGAACTTGTCGGCGTGGGCCATCCAGTCGAAGCGGCCGGAATCGACAATCGCGCCGCCCACGGCCACGCCGTGCCCGTCCATATACTTGGTCGTGGAGTGCGTGACAATGTCCGCGCCCCACTCAATCGGGCGGCACATGACCGGAGTCGGGAACGTGTTGTCGACAATCAGCGGGACGCCGTGGGCGTGGGCCACGCGGGCGTACTGCTCAATATCCAGCACGGTCAGCGCCGGATTGGCTACCGTCTCCCCGAACAGGGCCTTGGTATTCGGACGGAAGGCGGCGTGCAGTTCCTCCTCCGTGCAGTCGGGGCGCACAAACGTGACGTCAATGCCCATCTTCCGCATGGTGACGTCAAACAGGTTCACCGTGCCGCCGTAAATCGAGGACGCCGACACGAAGTGGTCCCCGCAGTTGGCGAGGTTGAACAGGGCGAAGAAATTCGCGGCCTGTCCCGAAGAGGTCAGCATACCGGCGGTTCCGCCCTCCAAGGCGGTAATTTTCGCGGCGACCATGTCGCAGGTCGGGTTTTGCAGGCGGGAGTAAAAGTAGCCGCTTGCGTCCAAGTCGAACAGCGCGGCCATATCCTGAGAGGTGGCGTACTGGAACGTGGTCGACTGGATGATGGGAATCTGCCGGGGTTCGCCGTTGTTGGGCCGGTAGGCTCCGCGTACGCAGACGGTTTCGATGTGACGTTCGGACATGAAAGAACACTTCCTTTCGTTGCTCAAGCCTTTGGCTTGTTCAATTCCACTTTGTCAGCCCCGTCATGGACGAGGTGGACATTGAGATGGTCGTACGTCATTTCCACGCCCGCTTCCTCAAACGCCGGACGCAACGCCGCGTTCAGGTTACACAGCACGGTCCAGTAATTGGCGGCCTGTGTCCAGCAGAAAATCGTGTACTCGATGGAGCTGGCGCCGTAACCGGTCAGCCAGTAGCCGGGGGCGGGGTCGGCCATGATATTTTCCGTCCGGGCCACGGCCGTGCGGAGCGCCGACATGACCGTTTCGGTGGGCGCGTCATAGGAGGCCGTGACTTTCACGGTCACGCGGCGGCGTCCCAGCGCGGTGTAGTTGATAATCCGGGAGGCGGCGAGGTCCTTGTTGGGGACGAAAATGTGATAACCGTCCGGGGAAAGCAGTTTGGTATGGTGCAGGTCGATTTCCTCCACGGCGCCGGTCGTGCCGGAGGACTCGATAAAGTCTCCGATGGCAAAGGGGTGCGTGGAGAAGATGACCAGTCCCCCGGCGAAGTTGCCGAGGATATCTTCCGCGGCAAGCGTGATTCCGAGGGAGAGGACCGACAGCAACGCCACGAAAGAGGACATATTCACGCCCAGTCCCTGCGCCACAATGATGACCGTCAGGACGTACATGGCGTACTTCAGGATATTGGCAATCAGGCCCTGAACGCGCTTGTCCAAACTGGTTTTCGCTAAAAGCCGCTTCAGGATTTTCATGATGACGCGGATAATCAGCAGACAGACCACCAGCGTCACGCCCGCCGTAAGGAGGCGGGCGAGCGAATACCCCCCGATAGACGTATCAAGAATGGAAGTGGACATAGTACCCATAATACACTCTCCTTTTGTGTCGCGGACTGTTTCCGGCGACCGAATGCCATTATAGGCGGGTTGCGGGGGAATGTCAACCGAAACCGTACGGCGGGAACGTGAGCTTTCCGCTCAATTTCCCAAAACAAAAATATGCACAATTCCGGCTTGTACAATTTGTACATATTTTTTCGCGTCCAGCCTTGACAACTTTGTATATACCGGTTAAGATGAACCCGTCTCACGCCCGGGCCGGGCGCATGAACGCTCAAAAGATGTGAGGAGGAGGAAGAACATGGGCAAGTTCACAGAGGACTCAAAAGAACTGCTCTCCGCAATCGGCGGAAGCGAAAACATCGCGGCGGTTTCCCACTGCATTACCCGTATGCGGTACGTACTGATGGACCCCAAAAAGGCCGACATCAAGCGTATCGAGCGCATTCCCTCCGTCAAAGGCACCTTTACGCAGGCAGGACAATTTCAGGTTATCATCGGCAATGAAGTCGCGGATTTCTATGACGACTTCACGGCGGTTTCCGGCGTCTCCGGCGTCTCCAAGGACCAAGTCAAGAGCATGTCCAAGCAGAACCAGAACATTTTGCAGAAGGCCATGACCTCTCTGGCGGAAATCTTCGCGCCCCTCATCCCGGCCATCATCACGGGCGGCCTGATTCTCGGCTTCCGGAACGTCATTGACGGCATGGAAGTCTTTAACGGGGCCACGCTGGTCAGTCAAAGCCAGTTCTGGGCGGGCGTGGATCATTTTCTCTGGCTGCTCGGAGAAGCGGTCTTTCATGTCGGCATTCCGGTCGGTATCTGCTGGACCGTCATGAAGAAAATGGGCGGCACGGAAATGCTCGGCATTATCCTCGGTCTGACCCTTGTCTCCGGACAGTTGACCAACGCTTACGCGGTCGCGGACGCGCTCGCCAACGGCACCATCAACCAGTGGAACTTCGGCTTTATTCAAGTCAACATGATCGGCTATCAGGCGCAGGTTCTCCCCGCGATTCTGGCGGCCTTCACGCTGGCCTACCTTGAACGGTTCTTTAAAAAGATTTCCCCGAAAGTCGTGTCCATGATTCTGGTCCCGTTCTGTAGCCTGTTGTGCGCGGTCATGGCGGCGCACTTCGTGCTCGGCCCCATTGGCTGGAAAATCGGCGCGGTGATTTCGGACGTGGTATACGCGGGTATCAGCGGGTCGTTCCGGGTGATCTTCGGGGCCATCTTCGGCTTCTTCTACGCTCCGCTCGTCATCACCGGTCTGCACCACATGAGCAACGCCATTGACTTGCAACTGATTTCCGCCTCACAGGGCACCGCCCACGCCGGAACCATGCTCTGGCCCATGATTGCCCTTAGCAATATCGCGCAGGGGAGCGCGGTTCTGGGTATGATTGCGCTTCAGCGTAAGAGCGCCCGCGCGCAGGAATTGAACATTCCGTCCTGTATTTCCTGTTATCTGGGCGTCACGGAGCCGGCGATGTTCGGTATCAACCTTAAATACGTATTCCCGTTCATATGCGGTATGTGCGGGTCCTGTCTGGCCGGAATCGTCAGCACGGCAAGCAGCGTGACGGCGACCGCGATCGGCGTGGGCGGTCTGCCGGGGATTCTGTCCATCCGTCCGGAGTACATGGCCTCCTTCGCGCTCTGTATGGCCATTGCCATTGTCGTGCCGTTTATCCTGACCTACCTTATCGGGCACAGGAAGGGACTGGACGCGGAAGCCGCCGCGGAGGCGGAGGCCGAACGTCTGGACGCGGAAGCCGCCGTGTTTGACGCGGAGGCCAAAGCCGCCCATGCCCCGGTCGATTTCAAAGCCTTCCTGACCGGCAAAACAGTCGCCATTGAACAGGTACCCGACCAGACGTTTGCCGAAAAGATTCTTGGCGATGGGATTGCCATTGAACCCACCAGCAGTGTACTGTTAGCCCCGGCGGACAGCACGGTATCCCAGACCATGGACGGGAGCAATCACGCCCTCGGCCTGACGCTCCCGAACGGGATTGAAATCCTTCTGCATATCGGCCTTGACACCGTGGGCATGAACGGGGAGGGCTTCCGGATTCATGTCCGGCGCGGACAGCGCGTCAAGGCGGGCGAACCCCTCATTACCTTTGACCCGGTCAAAATCAAGGCCGCCGGACACCCCCTCATTACCATGATGGTCGTCACGGATGACGGCGGGTACGCGAAATTCCGCTTTGACGCCGGACGGGACGTGCAGGCCGGAAGCGGCATTGTCGGACACGCGGAATAATACGAACGAACGTACAGGGGCCACGCGCGCGGCCCCTGTTTTTCAGACGGGAGGCTTACCATATGGACTTTCAAAACAGCGTGGTTTATCAGATTTACGTCAAGTCGTTCTGTGACAGCAACGGGGACGGCGTGGGCGACCTGAACGGCATTCGGGCCAAACTGCCGTATCTGAAAAGTATGGGCGTGGACTATATCTGGGTGACGCCCTTCTTCCCGTCCCCCATGTTCGACAACGGCTACGATGTCGCCGATTACTGCGCCGTCAACCCTCTGTTCGGTACCATGCGCGACTGTGAGGACATGATCGAGGAGGCCGGACGTCTGGGTATCGGCTTCATGTTCGACATGGTATTCAATCACACCTCATGGGACCATGTGTGGTTCCGGAAGGCGCTCGCGGGCGACCCGGAGTACATGGACTACTACATTTTCCGGGACGGCGTGAACGGCGGCCCGCCCCTTGACTGGACCGCCAGTTTTGGCACCCCCGCTTGGGAGTACGTCCCCGATTTGGACAAGTGGTATCTGCACCTGTTCGACAAGTCACAGCCCGATTTGAACTGGGAAAATCCGAAAGTCCGCGAAGAACTCAAGAACGTTATCCGTTTCTGGCTGGGCAAAGGCGTCAAGGGCTTCCGTTTTGACGTCCTGAATCTCATTTCCAAGCCGGAACATCTGGAAGAGTGCGGACCCGGAAGCGGTTCGAGTTACTGCAAGGACGGCCCGCGAATCCATGAGTTCATCCGCGAAATGGTCACCGATACCGGTATTGAGGACTTGGTCACGGTCGGGGAAATGGCTTCCACCACGCTGGAAAACTGTATCCGTTACTCCAACCCGGAGAGCCACGAACTCGCCATGTGCTTCAACTTCCACCACCTCAAAGTGGACTACAAAAACGGCGACAAGTGGGCCTTGATGGATCCGGACTTGGTACGCCTTCATCAGATTTTCCGGGAGTGGCAGGAGGAAATGTCGCGTCAGGGCGGATGGAACGCCGTGTTCTGGTGCAACCACGACCAGCCGCGCGTTGTCTCCCGCTTCGGGGATGAGGGGACGTACTGGAAACGCTCCGCGAAAATGCTGGGGACCTTTATCCACTTTCTGCGCGGCACCCCGTACGTCTATCAGGGAGAAGAAATCGGCATGACCAACGCCCACTATACGGACATTGAGCAGTATAATGACGTGGAGTGCATTAACTACTATCAGATTCTCCGGGAACGCGGCAGTTCCGAACAGGAGGCGCTGGAAGTCCTCGCGCGCCGCTCCCGCGACAACTCGCGCACGCCCATGCAGTGGAACCCGCGCCATAACGCCGGATTCACGAACGGTACCCCGTGGCTGGAAATCCCCGACAACTACCGCTTCATCAACGTGGAAACGGAGGAGCGCGACCCCGACTCCGTCCTGAACTATTACCGGACGTTAATTCGTCTCCGCAAACAGTACCCCATCATAGCAAACGGCGGCATCCGCTTCTTGGAGACCGGCAACGTACGCGTGTTCGCGTACGAACGGACCCTCGGGGAACAGCGGCTGACCGTGGTCTGTAATTTCGGCGGACAGGAGGAACGGGCGGCGCTTACGCTGAATGCCGGAACCGTCCTGCTGTGCAATGACAAGGCGGACCAGATGGAACGGCTTCAAAACGGCGGTTTGACTTTGCGCCCCTATGAGGCCTTCGCCGTCCTGAGCTGACTTCCGCTTTACGGCATAACAAACAGGCGACAAGCAACGCTTGCCGCCTGTTTGAGATTTTCGGGAACCGTTACTGAAGGACAAAGCGTAACACCACGGGATTGTGGTCACTGTAAAGAAATCCGGTGTCCACCACCTGATTATAGTCGCACCGCACATTGTCCGAGAGGATAAAGCCATCTAAAACCACGGTAAAACTGTCCGGTCCATAGGGAATGTCCGTGTCTCTTGTGGACGCGACCAGCCCCTCGGCGTAATCCGTACAAAGGGAGAAGCCGTCCGGCAGTATGTCAACGGGAAGCGGCTGGCACCAACTGTAAATGCGGTCCGTGTCCGGATTCAGCGTTTCTCTGGAATTGCCGGGGAAATCGTGGTTGAAATCGCCGCCGCAGATGATGTAATTGCCCTTTTCGTATTCCGCCGCCATGTCCGCAAAGAGCATTTCCAACTGCGCTTCCCCCTGACTGGCGTCCGTGCCGTAGGCGGAGAGGTGGGCGTTGATTACAACGAGTTCCTTTCCGTTCTCGACCGGGATCCGGGAGATGGAGTAGCAGCGGTCCAAATCCAGCAGTTTTTTCAGGCCGGTTGCGATGGGAAGGCTCCGCCGGAGCGCGGATGTGATGTCAAAGGCGCTCTCCGTCAACAGGCAGGAGTTGGACGCGCCGTGAGGCTGCCAGAGAGGGTACATCAGGAAAGCGGAATGGTAGTTTATGGCCGACACGCTGTCAAAGTCGGGAAAGAAGTCGTTGATCAGTTCCGCTTGGTTCACGTGATAACTGCGGGTGGAGTCGGTGTCCACTTCCTGAAACAAGACGATGTCCGGGTCAAAAGACAGCGCGGTTTCCGCCGCGCCCTGTACGCACGCAATGACGCTTTCTTTCGATTCGGCCCAGCTTTGGGAGCCGCCGTCCATAAAGAACGTAAACTCTGGCGTGTAGGCCCCGAACCCTATGTTATAAGATACGGCGGTGTACTCTGTGTCAATCAACGCCGGCGCTCCGGCGGTCCCTTCGATGGTCAGCGTCTGAAGGTCCGGAATCCGGGAGTAGCTCAGGAGAACGTACCCCGCGTACGCGGCCGCTACGCATACCAGCGCCGCGACAATTCCCAGCGGTATCAGCCACCACCGTTTTTTCTGCGCATGATTCATAAAATACCCCCTTATTTTTAAATGAAAGGTTTCGCAAATATGGAGCCGCCTCCATTGTTTCTTGCATACGCTCTCACACAATGGGACAGTCTACACCATAGACAGGCGTTTGTCAATGCCGATTCAAAAACGCTACATACTGCCGCACATCATGCGATTGACAGAATCGAACATCCATGGTAAAGTAATGAGTGCCACATCATATGCGATATACGAAAGATGGAGGAATCAAGATGGACACGGTCAGTTACATGGATATGTTCGGACTGAATCAGAAACAGTTGAATGTCCTGTATGCCATTGAGTTGGCTGTAGCTGAAAAGGACGCGGCTGTAGCTCTGAAAGGAGCCAAAAAACACTGGACGGAAAAAGTACGCTGGATTCGTCATTGGCGGGAACTTCTGGAAGAGACGGGAGAAGTCCATTTCTACCCGGAACTCGAAATTCCGTACATGATTCAGCGTTGTGATGATGGAATCAACAGAATTTGGTTTTACCTGGTGATGATGGAGGCGTCTTTGTTTACTCCCTACTTTCCCTTTGCGGCGGACAAAGGCGACAAAGACGCCCAAAAAGAAAATCAGGAATACGCGAAGTTGAAATATACGCCACAGACTGGCTATTTGGAAGAACTCGCCCGGAACAGCGGACTAATGGATCCTTCTTATATAAAACGTTTCCAGAAAGCCTATCAACAGGCGCGTTTTCGCATTTCGGGAGGCGTGAAAAATGTTGCTCTTGGCGGGTTATCCGTGATAGCGGCTGCCGGTGTGGCTGCCGCGGCGGCCGGAGTTTTTGCCGGACCCATTGCGGTTGCGTTGGTCGGTTCCAATTTCGCGGGATTTTCCGGGGCGGCGTTGGTTTCCGCCAGTCTGGCTTATCTCGGCGGCGGCGCAATCGCGGCGGGTGGGACCGGCATGGCGGGCGGCGTGGCGGCTATTGTAGGCGGCGGCGCAATTCTGGGCGCGGCGGGAGGCGGGGCCATGGTTTCCGCTGTCGGCGCAATTTCAAAGAATTTTCCTGATCTCATGCTGACACAAACTGCCAAACTTGATGTTGTCATGCGTGAAATTCTGCTGAACTCACAAGCGGACGTACAGAACGCGCAACTTGTCATGTCAAGGTTGAAAGAGCAGATCCACGAACTGCAAAGACAGCTTGATGAAATGAAATTGAACAGAGAGCACGACCGAAAAACGATGGACGCGTTAAAAAAGACGCTCCAATATTTGCGCGAAGCCTATCAGGACATGAATCGCTTTCAGTCCTCTTATGCGATGGGCAGAGCGGCAAAGCAGTAATTACGGAAATGGGGTTTCGGGGAATGGACAAACATAGAAAGGGAGAAATCCTTGCTTTTCACGACAAACTGAACCCGCTGGTAATGGATACGGTGGATTTGGGAAATCAAGTCGATATCATGCGGCAAAGTGGCGCAGAGTTTCGCGGCGAACTCAATGATTTGCTCGCCGAAACCCAAAAGCTGGCGGAACATATGAAACTGACTGTGCAACTGCCCCGGCCGCTTTCCGTTGAGGCCGGTTCTCTGAATTCCGATATTGACGCCGTGTATTTCGCTTCTAATTCGGAATACGCGAAAGCAAAAATATTCCCGGAACTCCAAACAGAGGAAATCATTTTTTCCGCCGTGGCCGGACTGCTGTCCGTGATGATTGACATGGTATTTGTTGGTACGCCGGAAGTGGTAACTATCTGGCGGGGCGGCAAAAATTTTGATGGCAGTATCTTGACCGGACTGCTCCGAAAAGCCGGGAAAGACAGTGACGGGGAATTAAATTCCATCCTCCAATGGCTGTCGGAACATTGTAAAGTGCCCTATGATATTTCCGCCGTCAAAAACATTATGTACCCGAATAACCACCGTTTAAGAAGTCTTTCCCATGATCCGTTTCTGGGCCTCTTCTTTGCGGTGGCCGACATACTGATGGGAACGACTACCTGTATTGGGAATGACGGGAAAATCAAAATTCTGCTGAACTGGCAGACAGACACGTCACAAAAACTGCTGGCAGTGTTCTATTATATTGGACATCTTCTGTCGGACCTCTGCACAGCACGGGGACTTCCCGTTCCCGGAGCTTTCCTGACACAATTTTTTGTCGGGGACGGTTCGGACGATTCTCTTGCAAAAATCGCGGAAAATATGTATCGGGACGGGTATGATTTACGTCATTTTGCGTCCATGTCCGTTCCTGTGGTAGTCAAGGACCTGCTCATTTGCGCGTACCTCCGGATTACCGGAACGGAACACGTGTTTCAGGGCGCGTTTTCGGAAAATACGGAACGGGAATACCGGAAGTTACAGGAAACATTGAAACAGGAAAAAATGCTACTGATTGCGAACACAGTCGCAACGGCGGGAAATGTTATCAAATTGGTTTCGCCTCCGGTCAGCGGAAACCCGTGCGCAATCAATGCCGTTCAATGGTTCGCCATGATTAGAAGCGGAATCACCGCAGTAAAAGCCGCAAACAGAGACCGTGTCCCCGAAAGCGTAATTGCCGCCCGGTTTGCAATCAACCAAACGTGGCAGAAATTAAAAGGCATCGAAGAAACGCAGAGTTTGTAAGCCTAAAAAGGAGAGGAAGGCCGTGAGTCTCCCTCTCCATAAATGGAACTTGATTGAAATCATCACCCGTTGGCGCCATAAAAATAAAAAGGCCGACAAAAAAGACTTGACAAATCTGTTTTAGCGTGGTAGAATAAATCACTTCTGAGTTGCGGAATCGTCTAACAACCCACTTTAAATTTTTCTCATTATAGCACGTTCCCCGGGAAAATGCAAGAGGATTGCAACATTTTTTTAACAACGTTCCCTTGTGTGTCACGTGCCCGATCTATGAAATTACGCTGCCCGTTCTCCGGCTTTCCGCCGGATAGGCGGCTTTTTTCCATGGTCACGGACGCGTAAAAGGTTTCCTGACAGCAGACGGTTCAGTAAGGAAAGGTGGATGGGCAGATGGCCAAAATCAAACACTACGGAAACACGCCTCGAATGAATTTTGCCCGGTATGAGGAAGTGGTTCCCATGCCGAACCTTTTGGAGATTCAAAAGAAGTCCTATCGGGAATTTCTTGAAACGGGTCTCCGGGAAGTGTTCGCCGATGTAGGCGCCATCACCGACTATCAGGGCAACTTGGAACTCACGTTCATTGACTACAAAATGGACGAAGAACCCCGTTACGATGTGGAGGAGTGCAAAGCCCGCGATGCGACTTACGCCGCGCCGTTGAAAGTCAAGGCCCGTCTGCGCAACAAGGAAACCGATGTCATGAAGGAACAGGAACTCTTTATGGGAGACTTCCCGCTCATGACGCACTCGGGCACGTTCGTCATTAACGGCGCCGAACGCGTGGTGGTATCGCAGATTGTCCGCTCCCCGGGCGTGTACTACGGCCGGGAAATCGACATTAAAACGGACTTTCCCATCCTGAGCTGTCAAATTATTCCCTACCGGGGCGCGTGGCTGGAGTACGAGACCGACACCAACGAGGTATTCTGGGTCCGGATTGACAAGAACCGCAAGATTCCGATTACCTGTCTGATCCGGGCGCTGGGACTGAAAACGGATGCCGAAATCCTTGCCCGTTTCAGCGATGACCCCCGCATTGCCGCCACGCTGGAAAAGGACCCGTGCAAGACCTATGAGGACGCGATGCTGGAAATCTATCGGAAACTGCGTCCGGGCGAGCCGCCCACGGTGGAGGCCGCCGAAACCCTGATGAACAACCTGTTCTTTGACCCCCGGCGTTACGACCTGTCGGTTGTCGGCCGGTACAAGTTCAACCGGAAGCTGTCGCTCTGGCAGAGAATCACGGGCCACGCGCTGGCCGAACCCGCGGTAGACCCGTCCACGGGGGAAATCCTCTTCGAGTCCGGGCACGTCATGACGCAGGAAGAGGCGCAGAAATTAGACGCGCTGGGCGTGTTCGAGGTCGTCATTGACGTGGAGGGTACCCAAATCCGGGTACAGTCCAACAGGATGTGCGACATGAGCCGTTTCGTGGACTTCGACCCGCTGGAAGTGTGCAACCTGAAGGAGCGCGTACGTTATGACGTGTTACAGGAACTCTTGCGGAAGTACAGCGGCGAGGACTTGCAGGACCAGATTCTGTTGCAGAAAGACCGCCTTGTCCCGAAACATATCATGGTGGACGATATCCTTGCTTCCATTAACTATATGAACGGTCTGGCGCGGGGCATTTCCATCAAGGACGATATCGACCACTTGGGCAACCGCCGCTTACGGTGCGTGGGCGAACTGTTGCAGAACCAGTTCCGGATCGGCTTCTCCCGTATGGAACGCGTCATCCGGGAGCGCATGACTACGCAGGACTTGGAGAGCGTCACGCCGCAGAGCCTGATTAACATCCGGCCCGTGACGGCGGCCATCAAGGAATTTTTCGGTTCCAGTCCGCTGAGCCAGTTTATGGACCAGACAAACCCGCTGGCGGAACTGACCCATAAACGGCGTCTGTCGGCGTTAGGACCCGGCGGCCTCTCCCGCGAACGCGCCAATATGGAAGTCCGCGATGTGCATTACAGCCACTACGGGCGTATGTGCCCCATTGAGACGCCGGAAGGCCCCAACATTGGCCTGATTTCCTATCTGGCCACCTACGCCCGCGTGAACGAATACGGCTTTATCGAGACGCCCTACCGGGCCGTCAGCAAGGAGACCGGGCGCGTGTCGGAGGCCATCACGTATATGACCGCCGATGAGGAGGACAATTATATTGTCGGCCCCGCGGCCGAACCGCTGGACGAGTTCGGACGCCTCAAAAACCCGCGTATCACCGCCCGCCACCGGGACGAAATCGTGGTCGTGGACCGGGAGCGCGTGGACTATATTGACGTCTCCCCGCGCATGATGGTTTCGATCGCCACGGCCATGATACCCTTCCTTCCGAACGATGACGCCAACCGCGCCCTGATGGGAGCCAATATGCAGAGACAAGCCGTGCCCCTGCTCAGGCCTCACGCGCCGATTGTCGGCACCGGCATGGAGCACAAAATCTGTATTGATTCGGAAATCGTGGTACTGGCGGAGGGGGACGGCGTTGTGACGGACGTGGACGCCTGTCACGTGGGCGTGGATTACGACAACGGCGCCCACAAGTCCTACAAGCTGATCAAGTTCTTACGCTCCAACCACACGACCTGTATCAATCAGCGCCCGATTGTGAACGTGGGCGACCGCGTGCACGGCAAGAAAATCGGCCCGGACGGACGGGAAATCTCCGCCACGATTCTGGCGGACGGCCCGTCCACGGAAAACGGGGAAATCGCGCTCGGGCAAAATATCCTTGTCGGCTTTATGACGTGGGAGGGCTACAACTACGAAGACGCGGTTCTGCTCAACGAACGCCTCGTAAGGGAGGACCTCTATACTTCCATCCACATTGAAGAGTTTGAAATCGACTCCCGCGACACCAAACTTGGACCGGAAGAAATTACCCGCGACATTCCCAATGTCGGAGATGATGCCCTGAAAGACTTGGACGAAAACGGCGTAATTCGTATCGGCGCGGAAGTCAAGTCCGGGGACATTCTGGTCGGCAAGGTCACGCCGAAGGGCGAAACCGATTTGACCGCGGAAGAACGTCTGCTCCGGGCCATTTTCGGGGAGAAGGCGCGGGAAGTCCGCGACACGTCCCTGAAAGTCCCGCACGGGGAAAGCGGAATCGTACTGGACACCAAAGTGTTCACCCGTGAGGGCGGGGACGACCTCGGACCCGGCGTCAACATGGTGGTCCGGGTCTATATCGCCCAGCGGCGGAAGATTCAGGTCGGCGACAAAATGGCCGGCCGTCACGGGAACAAAGGCGTGGTCTCGCGCGTCCTTCCGGAAGAGGATATGCCGTTCCTGCCGGACGGTACCCCGCTTGATATCGTACTCAATCCGCTGGGCGTCCCGTCCCGTATGAACATTGGACAGGTGCTGGAAGTCCACCTCGGTTACGCCGCGCAGAAACTCGGCCTGAAACTCAAGGCCGGTCTGCCCGTCAACATGGACTCCCCGATTTTTAACGGCGTCACAAAGGCCGACATTGACGAAATCCGGAATCTGAAATCCGATGCGCCCCTGAAAGTCGCCACGCCGATTTTTGACGGCGCGCGCGAACAGGATATTTCCGCCATGCTTGAGGAAGCCGGTCTGGACCCGGAGGGAAAGTCCGTCCTCTACGATGGCCGTACCGGCGAACCCTTCGACAATAAAGTCACGGTCGGCTATGTCTACTTCCTCAAGCTCCATCATCTGGTGGACGACAAAATTCACGCCCGTTCCACCGGTCCCTATTCGCTCGTCACCCAACAGCCGCTCGGCGGCAAGGCGCAGTTCGGCGGACAGCGTTTCGGGGAGATGGAAGTCTGGGCGCTGGAAGCGTACGGCGCGGCCTATACCTTGCAGGAAATTCTCACGGTGAAGTCCGATGACGTGACGGGACGCGTGAAAACGTACGAGTCCATTGTCAAGGGGCACAATGTCCCGCAGCCGGGCGTTCCGGAGTCGTTCAAAGTGCTGGTGAAAGAGTTGCAGTCGCTTTGTCTCGACATTGAGGTGCTGGACGCCGATTGCAACCCCATTGAGCTGAAAGACGATGAGGACGCTATGGATACGTTCAATCTGGCCCGGATGGACGCCGATACCGAACGGCATAACCGGCGCCACGATGACGCGGCGGAGTTCCAGAACGCGGGCTTTGACGTGCAGGACATCCCGCCCGATGCGGGGGCCGATATCGGCCTGAGCGATGATTACACGGACGAGCCGGACGCGTCTGACACGGATTCCTATGACTTTTCCAAGGACTTCGAGGACGCGGACGACTTCGATCAGATGGAGCCGGACGAGGCGGACCTGTTCTAAAGGAGGCGGACCATGGAAAACAACACGAAAAGCAGTAACATTGTTTTTGACGCCATCAAAATCGGCATGGCCTCTCCGGAACAGATCCGCGCATGGTCTTACGGGGAAGTCAAGAAGCCCGAAACCATCAACTACCGTACGCTCAAACCGGAACGGGACGGCCTGTTTTGCGAACGTATCTTCGGGCCGACCCGCGACTGGGAATGCCATTGCGGAAAGTACAAGAAAATCCGCTACAAGGGCAAAATCTGTGACCGTTGCGGCGTGGAGGTGACCCGGGCCAAGGTCCGCCGCGAGCGTATGGGACACATTGAGCTGGCCACGCCCGTTTCACATATCTGGTACTTCAAGGGCATTCCGTCCCGCATGGGCCTGTTGCTGGAAATCAGCCCGCGCATTCTGGAAAAGGTCCTGTACTTTGCCGACTATATCGTCACGGACCCCGGCGAGACGCCCTTGAGCCGGAACCAGATCCTCTCCGAAAAGGAATACCGGGATTACCGGGAGAAGTACGAGGACGACTTCAAGGCGGGCATGGGCGCCGAGGCGGTACAAAAACTGCTGGCCGTGGTGGGCCTGAATCCCGAGGAGAGTTCCCGCAAGATTGCCCTCATGGAGACCTGTTCCCGTCTGCAAAGGAAGCTCCGCAACGACCCGGACGGCCTCACGGAAGAGGAGACACAGGAACTGGACGCCGCAACGGCCGAGTTGGAGACGTTCCACGGCCTTGACAACCTCTCCGCGCAGCTCCACGCCGAACTGAAAAACGCGTCCGGACAGAAAAAGGCCCGGATTGTCAAGCGTCTGGAAGTCGTGGACGCCTTCCGCCTCTCCGGGAACAAGCCCGAGTGGATGGTGCTGGAGGCGCTTCCGGTCATTCCGCCGGAACTCCGCCCCATGGTACAGTTAGACGGCGGCCGCTTCGCCACGTCCGACCTGAACGACCTTTACCGCCGCGTCATCAACCGGAACAACCGCCTGCACCGGCTGATTCAGTTGAACGCGCCCGACATCATCATCCGCAACGAAAAGCGGATGTTACAGGAGGCCGTGGACGCCCTCATTGACAACGGCCGCCGCGGACGCGCCGTCACCGGCGCGAACAACCGCGCTTTAAAGTCGCTCAGCGACCTGTTGAAGGGCAAACAGGGGCGTTTCCGTCAAAACCTGCTGGGCAAGCGCGTGGACTATTCCGGACGAAGCGTCATTGTCGTGGGACCGGAGCTGAAAATCTACCAGTGCGGCGTGCCGAAGGAAATGGCGGTCGAACTCTTCCGCCCGTTCATTATGAAGAAACTGGTCGAGGACGGCACCGCGAACAATATCAAATCCGCCAAGAAGATGGTAGACAAGGGCGTGACGGAGGTCTGGGACGCGCTGGACGTGATCATCAAGGACCATCCGGTCATGCTCAACCGTGCGCCGACCTTGCACCGGTTAGGCATTCAGGCCTTTGAGCCGGTCCTTGTGGACGGACGCGCCTTAAAGCTCCACCCGCTGAACTGTACGGCGTTCAACGCCGACTTTGACGGCGACCAGATGGCCATTCACGTGCCGTTGTCGGCGGAGGCGCAGGCCGAAGCGCGCATTCTCATGCTCTCGGCCAACAACCTGTTAAGGCCTCAGGACGGCGGACCCGTCACCGTGCCGACGCAGGATATGGTGCTGGGTTCCTACTACCTGACGATGGACCGTATGGGACGGGCCGAAAAGGGCGCGGAAACCATCTTCTGCGTTACGCCCGGCGACACGGACCTTCCCGCCGAAACGGTCGTGGACGCCGATGACTTTGTTGCCGCCAACGCGCGGATCGCCGTCATGAACGATGCGCTGTCCCACGAGGACCGTCTGGACGCGCTCCGCGAGGACGAACGCGCGCGCGTTGCCGCAAAACTCGAACGGGCCAAACGGGACGGGATTCCGGCCGTGAAAATCGAACGCTTCCGGACGGCGGTCTATCGTCCCGTGCGGGCTTACCGCTCTGAGGAAGAAGCCCTGATGGCGTACAACGAGGGCGTGATTGGTCCGCACTGCCCGATTCTGGTCCGCCGCTCCTGTCGCGTTGACGGCAAAGCCTATACCGGCATTGTGGAAATCACGCCGGGCCGCATTCTGTTCAACCAGAACATCCCGCAGGACTTGGGCTTTGTCGACCGTACCGACCCCGCCCATGTGTGCGACTATGAGATTACGGAGACGTGCGGCAAGAAGGAACTCGGGAAAATCGTGGACCGTACCATTAACAAGCACGGCTTTACCATGGCCGCGGAAGTGCTGGACGCGATGAAGGCCACCGGCTACCGTTATTCCACAAAGGCCGCGATTACGGTCTCTATCTGGGATATGTCCATTCCGGAGAGTAAGTACAGGATGGTGCAGGACACGGAACAGCAGGTCGTCAATATTGAGAACCAGTACCGCATGGGATTCATGACGGACCACGAGCGTTATAAACAGGTCGTGGACGTGTGGGAAAAGACCACCGACCAAGTCTCCACCGCCTTGCAGGACAATCTCGACCGTTACAACCCGATTTTCATGATGGCCGACTCCGGCGCGCGCGGCTCTATGAAACAGATTCGGCAGTTGGCCGGTATGCGCGGCCTGATTGCCAATACCGCCGGACGGACCATTGAAATCCCCATCAAGGCCAACTACCGCGAGGGCCTGACGGCGCTGGAATACTTTATTTCCAGCCGCGGCGCGCGCAAGGGCCTTGCGGACACCGCGCTTCGTACCGCCGACTCCGGATACCTGACCCGCCGTATGGTGGACGTGTCGCAGGAAGTGATTATCCGGGAGGAGGACTGCGGCGTCACGCACGGCATTAAAGTCAGCGAAATCAGCGAAAACGGGCAGGTCATTGAACGCTTCGCGGACCGTCTGCGCGGACGCTTCCTTGTGGGCGATATCGTGGACGATGATACCGGGGAAGTGCTGCTCTCTAAGGACCGGATGCTTTTGGAGACGGACGCCAAAATTTTGGAGTCCCGCCGCTGGACACAGGCCAATCCGCGCCCGGAGGACGTATGCAAGTTCGACCCCTCTGTCCCGGACGCCCGTCCCACGGTCATGATCCGTACCGTTTTAACCTGTCGGGCGAAAAGCGGCGTTTGCGCGTGCTGTTACGGTATGAACCTTGCCACACAGCAGCCCGTCGGACCCGGCGAGGCGGTCGGCATTATCGCCGCGCAGTCTATCGGGGAACCCGGCACCCAGTTGACTATGCGTACCTTCCACACCGGCGGACTTGCCGGAGGCGACATCACACAGGGCCTTCCGCGTGTGGAGGAACTCTTTGAGGCCCGCAAGCCGAAACGTATGGCCACGCTGGCCGAAATCGGCGGCACCGTCCATTTTGAGGAAGCCCAGAAGGGAAGTCTGCTCAATCTCATCATCACCAATGAGGAGGACGGAGAAACCCGCACCTATGCCGTACCCCATACCGGCTTACTGGTCAAAGAGGGCGACAAGGTCCCCGTGGGCGCCCAACTGACTTACGGCGCGCTCAACCCCCATGACGTGTTGCGCATTCGCGGCGCGGACGCGGTCTACAATTACCTGATTCAGGAAGTGTTGCGCGTCTACCGTCAACAGGGCGTGGACATCAACGACAAGCACATTGAAGTCATTGTGCGGCAGATGATGCGGAAGGTACGTCTGGAGGACGCCGGGGACACCAACCTGCTGGACGGCTCCATGGTGGACGTACTGGAACTGGACAGCGCCAACGCGGACATTGACCGCCGGAATGAGGCGGGCGAACGCGGGGAGGACGGCGAACCGCTCAGAAAGGCCGTGGGCACGCAGTTGCTGATGGGCATTACCAAGGCCTCGCTGGCTACGGACTCGTTCCTGTCGGCGGCGTCCTTCCAAGAGACTACGAAAGTGCTGACGGAAGCGGCGATTAAGGGCAAATCGGACCATCTGATGGGCCTGAAGGAAAACGTCATCATCGGCAAACTGATTCCCGCGGGGACCGGCCTGCAAAAGTATCAGGACCTCGTAAGGGACATGGAGACCCCGCCCGTACAGGTGGAAATCAACCCGGATTCCATGGAAATGGCGCTCTGAACGCGCCCGCAAACAGGAAGGGGACCCCGCGCGGGGTCCCCGTTTTGGAAAGGAGACGCAACTATGAAACTCGGCGTGACCGGAACGGGTATGATTGCGAAAGAGGCCCTGCCGGTTCTGCGGAAACTCGGCATGGACATTGTCGCGCTGTGCGGAACGCCCCGTTCCGCGGAAACCGTGCGGGAACTCTGCGTACGGTACCGGATTCCGAAAGGTACCGCCGACTTCGCGGAACTGCTCTCTGACGCTGAGGTTGACACGGTCTATCTTGCGGTGCCGAATTCCCTGCACTTTTCCATGGCGAAACAGGCCTTGAACGCCGGGAAACACGTCATTCTGGAAAAGCCGCTCACGGATAACGTACGGGACGCAACGGAACTGGCGGAACTGTCCCGGACACGGGGACGGCTTCTGTTTGAGGCCGTCACGACCCGCCTTCACCCGAATTATCAGGCGGTACGGGACTTTCTCCCGGAAATCGGTACCGTGAAACTTGTCCAGTGCAATTTCAGCCAGTATTCCAGCCGCTATGACGCCTTCGCGCGCGGAGAAACGCCCGTTTCCTTTGACCCCGCGAAATCCGGCGGCGCGCTGATGGATTTGAACCTTTACAATTTTCACTACATCGTGGGACTGTTCGGGAAGCCGCGTTCCGTAACCTATCGCGCCAACATCGAGCGCGGCATTGACACCAGCGGCGCGGCCCTGTTGGATTACGGCGCGTTTCAGGCGGTCAGCGTGGCCGCGAAAGACTCGGCCTCTCCCTGTCACTGCGTGATACAGGGCGTAAAAGGCTGTATCGTACAGGACACCCCGGCGAACCTGTGCGGACCCGTCACACTGCGGCTCAACGGCGGCGAGGAGAAGTTCCGGAACGACTTCCACGGGCACCGTATGGAACCGGAGTTTGAACGCTTCGCCCGTGCCATTGACGGCGGCGACCGCGCCTTTTGTGACACGCTTCTGCAACAGAGCGTGACCGTTGCCGGACTGCTCACGGACGCCCGAAAACAGGCGGGTATCCGCTTCCCTTCGGATGACGCGTAAGGGGCGTTCCGGCGGACCAAAGACACGTTTTTACAAAAAAAGCCCCCGGTCTTGTGACCGGGGCCGTTTTTTTCCGGTTATCCGGGAACGCGTACGACACAGATTAAATATCCGCCGTCCCAAGCGGCCCGAATGCGGGCCTGTCCCTTGCTGAGCGGCGTTACAAGGCCGTTCTCGTCCACAGACGCCACGGACGGGTTTTCACTGCTCCACGTAATTTTCGTTTCCACGCCCGACACCTTCAACTGGTACTCGCCCTCTTCCACGGTACGGGTAAAGTCGGAGGTGTTCAGTTTCGCGGCGGTAGACGTGGAACCCGTAATCATACGCGCAACGCACAGCCCTTTCTTGACGCCGTCCGTCACAATGACGTTCACGGTCCCGTGGGACATGGCGGTGATGACGCCGTTTTCGTCCACGGACGCTACGGACGGGTTTTCGCTCACCCACGTAAACGGGCCGTCACTGCCGCCCTTGACCCGTATCGTCACGCTTTCGCCGAGCGTCCGGACCGTGAAGTCATGCGTACTGAGCGCGATACCGTCCGGAAGCGCTTTCGCGGCGGCGTAGTCCAGTACAATCGGTTCGGGTTCCGGCTCCGGCTCGGATTCCGGTACGGGTTCCGGTTCCGTCAGTTCGATATCGTCCGGCAGTTCGCCGCTGTCCGGAAGCTCATCAGAGAGGCCGTCATCCGCGGGCTGGGGAAGCGCGCGCCCGGGCAGGGACGTAACCCCTGTTTCCGCGCCGATCTTCCCGTCCGTGAACTGGTAAAGCCGGTTCATGATCAGGTCCCCGTAGCGGAGGTAAATCAGAATGCCCGAGAGAAGCAGAATGATTAAAACCAGTAAGAAGGTAATGAACGCGGAGCCGCCTTGTTTTTGCGGCTGTTTTTGCGGGTAATCCTGTTCCATAATATGACGGCTCCTTTCCGTGTATCCGCGTGGCAGGGTGGGCGGGGACAGGGCCTGTCCCCGGTTCATGGCCCTATCATAGCGGGTTTTGGGCCGCGCGTCAAGGCGGATTTTGTGAACATTTTCAAAATCAGGCCCCCGCGAAACGGAACATAATTCCAATCGCGGCGGCGAAAGCGATAAATACAATCGGGTGCAGGTCGCGCGCTTTCGGGACGGCGTTCGTCAGGAGAAACAGAACGGCCGCCAAAAGGAGCTGCGGCCACAGGAACAGCGTTTCCCCGCTGACCGAAACCCGGTTGATCAGGCTGTTTCCGGCGATACGGATTCCCGTCAGGACTTCCAGAAACACGCTGACGCAGGCCGCGCCGATCAGGCCCGTGGACGCCGGACGCAGTCCGTAAAACGCGCGTTCGACCCACGGATTTTCCCGGAAGCTCCGCAGAAAGGCCGCGACTGTCAAAATGACGATAATGGAAGGCGTCACTTCTCCCAGTGTGGCGACCAGCGCGCCGGGCACGCCGGCGACCGTAAAGCCCACGTAAGTGGCCATGTTAATGCCAATCGGGCCGGGCGTGGACTCGGAAACCGCCAGCATATTCATCAGGTCTCCGTAGGTATACCATCCGGTGGTCTCCCCGATGTTTTTCAGGAAGGGCAGGGTGGCCATACCGCCGCCGACCGCGAACAGGCCGGTTTTGAAAAATTCCCAGTACAGTTTCAGCAGAATCATTTCTCACGCTCCGTTTTTCCTATGCCCCGGACTTCCAGCGCCTTCAGGGCCGCGCCCGCGCAGGCCGAAAGCAGTACAAACCACACCGGCGACAGATTCACGACCACGCTTCCCGCCAGTACCAGCGCGAAAATGACCGCGGTCCGGCGGTCAATCACCGACTTTTTCAACAGTTTCAGCGTGGCGTTGAAAATCAGGACGCACACGCAGACCTGAATGCCCGCGAAGGCGTTGCGTACCGCCGGAATGTCGGAGAAATTGGAAATCAGTCCGGCGATGATGGAGATGAACACCAGCGATGGAAAAACCATGCCCAGCGTGGCGACAATGCCGCCCGGAATCCCGCCCTGTTTCTGTCCGATAAACGTAGACGTGTTCACAGCGATAATTCCCGGCGTACATTGTCCGAGGGCGTAATAGTCGATGAGTTCCTCTTCCGTTGCCCAGTGCCGCCGGTAGACGACTTCCCGCTGGAGAATGGGCAACATTGCCATACCGCCGCCGAAAGTAATCGCGCCCATTTTCGCGAACGTCACGAACAGGTCACGCAAGATGTTCAACCGCTCTTTGGTCATTGAAGCCTCCGTTCTCTCACTCCACATACCCGTACAGGCCCCGTACGGACACTTCCCCGGCGCGGATCACGCGTTCCGTCCCGGACGCGTCCCGTACAATCAGTCCGAAACGGTCGTCCAGTCCCACGGCTTCGGCCTCCTCCCTTCCGGCGGACGCGAGAAGCTGCACGCGTTTTCCGAGCGTCACGCAGTCGCGCCGGCAAGCGTCCAGATACGCGGAGAGGTCCCCGCGGCACAGGGCGGCGTAAGCGCGGTCGAGTTCCTCAATTACGGCCGCCGCCAGACGCGGACGCGAAACTTCCCGTCCCAGCTCCCATGACAGGGACGTTGCCATTTGCGACACCTCCGGGGAGAAATCGTCCGGCGTCTGCGCCACGTTGATTCCAATGCCCGTGACAACGTACGCCACGCGTCCGCTCTCCCCCTCCATGGAAAGTTCCGTCAGGATACCGCACACCTTTTTACCGTTCAGTACGGGGTCATTGGGCCACTTCAGGCCCGGACGTACCCCGCACACCCGTTCCACGGCCGAACATACGCACACGCCCGCCAGCGCCGTCAGCGGAAACAGGCCTTCCGGCGACAGGTCCGGGTACAACAGGACGCTCATATAAATTCCCTTGTCTTTCGGGGACTGAAAATTCCGGTTCAGGCGTCCGCGTCCGGCGGTCTGACTATTGGCAATGATGACAGTACCGTTGGCCCCGCCGCGCGCGGCAAGGGATTTACAGTCGCTGTTGGTGGAGGCGGTTTCGTCCGTACAAAGAATCGTACCGCCAATGAGGCGGACGGCCCCCAGCGCGCGGCGTACTTCCGGTTCCGTGAGGACGTCCGGCGCGGCGCGCAGACGGTAACCGCGTCCGGGCGCGGCTTCAATGTCGTAACCGTCCCGGCGCAGTCCCGAGACCGCTTTCCAGACGGCCGAACGGCTCAGGCTCAAACGGCGGCTGAGTTCCCCGCCGGAGACGGTATGCCCGTCCCGCAACAGTTCCAGAATGGTTTCCCGACTGTTCATAGCTTCCCCACCTTGTCACGGTCCGGCTCCTCCGGACGGCCCGTTTTCGCGTATCATAAACCATTTTCAGTTTACCATATTTTTCCCGGCTTGTAAATTGTCCATGCGCACAGGTTTTCCCGGAATTTTCCGGCGCTTTCTCTCTGTTTTTTCATCGGCGCGGCGCGAAGTACCAATATTTTCCACGGGATTTCCGGAAATGTCACGCGGAAAAGCGGAAAGAATGTAATTTTCCTGTTGGCAAACGGCGGGAAATGTGGTATAAAGAGAGCGGAGAAGAAAACGCACGACAGGCCGCCATGGGGGAAAGCCCTGTCCCTTGCCCGTGGCCTGCGCAAGCTATAAGGAGGCGCCCCATGGACTGGTTTCCCCTGCTCAATTCCCTGCGTATTGCGTGCCTATCCACGTTTCTGGTCTTTTTCGCCGGCCTGTTCGCGGCCCGCTGGGTGACGCGTCTGTCCCCCTCTCCCCTCAAGTACGTGTCGGACGCGTTTTTAACCCTGACGCTGGTCCTGCCGCCGCCGGTCATTGGCTGGCTCATTCTGCGCTGTATCGGCCCCGGGCATATGTTCGGCCGCTGGATGTGGCAGTTGTTCCGTGTCCGGCTGGTCATGACGTGGCAGTCCGCCGCGCTGGCTTCCGCGCTGGTGTCCTTCCCGCTGATGTACCGGACGGCCCGGACGGCCTTTCAACGCTTCGACTCCGGCCTGTCCGATGTGGCCCGGACGCTGGGACGCTCGGAGATGTGGATTTTCTGGAACATACAGGTTCCCATATGCCGTTACGGCGTCATCAGCGGTACGGTACTGGCTTTCGCGCGGGCGCTGGGCGAGTACGGGGCCACGTCCATGGCCGCCGGGTACATCCCCGCCCGGACCGCTACCGTTTCCACGGCGCTGTACCAGTGCTGGAGCGGCGGCAATGAGGAGGGCGCGTTGTTTTGGGTCATGCTCAGCGTTCTTTTGTCGGGGGTCTGCCTGATCGCGGTCAGCGTACTGGAAGAGAGACAGGAAGGGGGCTGACGCGCTGTGAAACTCCGCGTAGACATTGTGAAAATCGTGGGAAATTTCCGTCTTGACGTGCAACTGGAAGCCGGGGAAGGGGGCGCGCTGGCTCTTCTGGGCGCGTCCGGAAGCGGCAAAAGTACGGCGTTACGCTGTATCGCGGGACTGACGGAGCCGGACGAGGGCCGGATTATGCTGGACGGCGAACCGCTCTTTGACAGCTTCCGTCACATCAACGTCCCGGCGCGGAAACGTAGAATCGGCCTTCTGTTACCCGGTTACGCGCTCTTTCCACACCTCACGGTCCGGCGGAACATCGCCGCCGCCGTGGAGTCCCGCGCGGACCGCGAACGCGTGGCGGAAGATTTCCTCCGGCGTTTCCGGCTGACGGAAGCGGCCGACAAAAAGCCGCGTCAGCTCTCCGAACTGGAACGGCAACGGACCGCGCTGGCGCGTCTTTCGGCCTCCCACCCGTCCGCCCTGATTCTGGACGAACCCCTTTCCACGCTTGACAGTTTCCTCAAATCCGGCGTGGAACAGGAACTTTCCGACTTTCTGGACGGCTTTGACGGTCCCGTTGTCTGGGCCTCCCACGACCGGGGCGAAGTGTACCGGAACTGTTCCTATGTGTGCGTACTGGAAAACGGGGCGTCTCAGGAAATCATATCGGCGGAACGCCTGTTAAATCATCCGGGCACGGAAGGCGCGGCGCGACTGTCCGGGTGCAAAAACATCATCGGCGCGATTCCGCGCCATAACGCCGTGTTCATCCCCGAATGGGGCGTGACGCTCCGCTCCGCCTACCCGATTCCGCCGCTTTTAAACCGTGTGGGGATCCGCGCCCATCAGGTACGCATTTCCGAACCCGCGCTTGTCAACGCGTTCGAGGCCGCGGTGGAACAGGTCATAGAGGACGTTTCCTCAACCATTGTGCTGTTACGTCCGAGCGGGGCCGCCGAAAACGCTCCGCTGCTGCGAATGGAAATTGACAGCGCCACATGGCGCACCACTCCGGATCAGCGTCATGTGACGGTTGCCATCGGCCCTCAGGACGTGTTGCTGCTGCAATAAATTTCCGCGGCGAAAAATTTTTTATCATGGAAAAAGTTCCGTATTCTTACTCGTATTCCGAAAAAATCTCTGTAAACGGAACAAAAAAGACGCGATTTTGATTTTTGCTCTCCTTTTTTGATAAGGGGAGCAAAAATTTTGTGATTTCTCTTGCCACTTGAAAATATTTGTATTATAATGGCCCCATTCTTTTTGCGGCGGTTGCCTCAAAAACGAATATCGTAAAGGAATGATGTATGAGGGTTTTAATATGAATAATCATATGAACAGGAAAAAAACGGGGCCTGCCAAAGAGCGCCGACCATCCGGGGACAGAGAGTCCGACCCTTTCCTGCCGGAACGCGAGCTGATCGAGTGGACCGACCGCCACGGAAAGCCGTATTCCGATTCCCCGCGCCTGCCCTTTCCCACGCGCGGCGACCTCATCCCCCGCTGGCAGAGGGAGGGCTTCTTCCGTAAAAAGCGGAATATCGTAATCGCAACCTCTATCCTGCTCTTTATCGGCGTGGCATTCCCGGCAACGATTTATCTTTTGCTTTCGGACGCCTTTACCGCCCCGCCGGACTTGGAAGTCCGGCCCGACAACTGCTACGAAGATACCATTCGTGTGGCGGCCAATATTGACTACGAGCCGTTTTCCTACATAGACGAAAACGGGAACCATGAGGGGCTGGACGTGGAACTCATTTATGAGGTCTGCAACCGTCTGCACGTCAATGTCGATCTGGAGCTGATGGACTGGGGCAAGGCCAGAACCAAACTCTCCAACCGGGAAGTCGACCTTGTCCTGAACATGGAACTGCAAGCGGTGGAAACCGATGAGACCATCATTGCCACCATTCCCACGGCCGCCAAACAGTATGTGGCCTACGGGAAGGAACCCGCCACGCGTCTGGGCGACCTCTACGACAAGGAAATTGCGTCCATGCAGTTGTTCCCCGCCTTGGGGCTGGACAATGAAATTACGTACGTTTCCAATTACCCGGATATGTTCCGGGCCGTGAAAAAGGGCGATTTCGATTATCTGATCTGCCCCATTCAGGTCGGCAACGTCTTTCTGCGGAAGCTCCACAGTCACCGCGTGTTCCCCAGCTACGCCGTACAGCATATGTACGCCTGCATGGCCCTTGTGCCCGAATACGAGCGGCTCCGGGACGACATCAACAGGGTCTTGAAAGACCTTCAAAGAGAAGGGTTCATTGAGAAAATGGACCGGAAATGGGTTAGTCACCGCTACGAGCCGGTAACCCTCCGCGGGATTTCCGAAAATTACCCCGGACTGGTGGCGCTGGCGGGCCTGAACGTGACGCTTTTCGTGATGCTCTTCGCCTATATGCTGATTCAGTACCGGCGCATTCTCGAAAAGGACGCCTATACCCGCGAGTTACAGAAGAGTTACGCCCTGATTGACCGTCAGAACATACGCCTGCAAGAACAGCAAGTGGAACTGACGGAGGCGAAAATGAAAGCCGAGGCCGCCAGCGAGGCCAAGTCCCGGTTTTTATCGAATATGTCTCACGACATCCGGACGCCCATGAACGCCGTCATCGGCTTTACGGGTCTTGCGCTGGAAAATCTGGAATACCGCGGCGTGGTCCGGGAGTACCTGAACAAAATCATGACTTCCAGTAAAAGTTTGCTGGGCATGCTGAACGATATTCTGGAAATGTCCCGGCTGGACAGCGGACGCCTGCAACTGGAACCCGGGCCGTATAACCTGAACCGGCTTCTGCGGGAAGTCTACACCATGACACAGGGACAGGCGGCGGAAAAAAGAATCCGTTTTTCCGTATCGGCGGGAATCCGTCAGGAAAAGGTCGTCTGTGACCGTCTGCGGGTGAGCCAGATTATGATTAATCTGCTCTCCAACGCGGTAAAGTTCACGCCTCCGGGCGGGTCCGTGACGCTCTCCCTCTCGCAGAAGCCTTCCGCCAGCCGTGACGGCTGCGGAGCCTATACCATCCGCGTCAAGGATACCGGCATTGGCATGAGCGCCGACTTCCTGACCCGCGTGTTCACACCGTTCGAGCGCGAACGCAACACCACACAGAGCGGGGTTTCCGGCGCGGGACTGGGCCTGTCCATCACAAAAAAACTGGTGGAGATGATGAACGGTACGATCCGGGTGGAGACCGAAGAGGGCAAGGGCGCGGAATTTATCGTGGACTTGGAATTTCCGTTACAGGACGACCAGCACATAGAAGTCATGGACGGACAGCAGATATTGGAACAGAACGTACGGAAACTGCGTCAGGCGCAGACGGGCGCCAACGCCACGGGCGGGGAGAGCCTGTCCGGCCTGCATATTCTGCTGGCGGAGGACAACGCGGTCAACCGGGAAATCGCGGTCAGGCTGTTGGAAATGTGCGACGCGAAAGTGGACACGGCGGAAGACGGGGACATTGCCGTGGAAAAGGTGCGGTCCGCGCCCGCCGGAACGTACGACCTGATTCTGATGGATTTGCAAATGCCGCATATGGACGGACTGAAGGCCGCGCGGACCATCCGCGCCATACCGGACACGGCGAAAGCCTCCATTCCGATTGTCGCCATGAGCGCCAACGCCTTTGAGGAAGACAAACAGGAAGCGTTTCAGGCCGGCATGAACGACCACCTTGCAAAGCCCATTGACCTTGCGAAGCTCGTGGACGTTCTCAGGCGTTTCTATCATGAGCCGTCCGCGGACTCCGGCGAGGAAGTCAAAGAACCCGTTTCGGCGTGAGGCGCGTTCGCGCGGAGCTGGGCCTGTATGCGTTCGGCCTCCGCGGAGAAGTCCGGGTACTTCTGATAGAGCATCCATGCCGATTGCAGTAAAGCCCTTTCGGACGCCGGGGAGCGCGCCGACTCGAACGCCGCCAGATTTTCGTATAGAAAGCCTAATTCGGGTTCCCAGCGCGCGGGGTCGTCCTGTACCAGTTTGGTATAGGTGTCCAAGGCGATCCGGTAGAGCGCGGCGGCCTCCGGGAACCGCCCGGACGCCTTGAGCAGTCCGGCCAGCCTTCCGCACGCCGCCGCCACGCGGGGCGCGTACGCCGCCGGGTTCCGCTCCGCGAGTTTCCGGTAGAGGTCCAGCGCGGTGCGGTGGAACCATTCCGCCGCCTCGGGGCGTCCCTGCGCTTCCAGACACGCCGCCAAACCCTGACAGGTTCGCGCCAACGGCGTTTGAAAGTCGCCGTTCCGCTTGGAAAGCTCCCTGTAAATGTCCATTGCCTCACAGTACAGCGT
This sequence comes from Oscillibacter sp., assembly GCA_017446225.1. Taxonomy (GTDB): domain Bacteria; phylum Bacillota; class Clostridia; order Oscillospirales; family Oscillospiraceae; genus Oscillibacter. The sequence continues at coordinate 1,610 of JAFSRH010000051.1, read as the reverse complement.
TTCCGCCTCTTTCATGCGGCCCATGCCGTACAGTATCCGCGCCAGATGATAGCCCGTCCCGGCAACCGCTTCGTGTCTTTCGGGCAGTCTCCGGTAGCCGTCCAGCGCCTCCCGGCAGAGGGTTTCCGCCTCCTCCGCGCGGCCCGTGTCGGATAACAACAGGGACAAATGTTCACAGGCCGCTGACAATTCCGAAACCGCCTCTTCCTGTCCGCGACAGGTGTCCACCGCCTCCCGGTATACCTCCTCCGCCTCCTCCGGCGCAAGGGGGGCAAAAGACATCCTTGTTTCCCCCGTCCGCGCCGTGAGCGCCGCCAGCGTTTCCCGGCGGACGGACGCCGAGAGCAACAGCGCAAAAAACGGACTTTCCACAGGCGCGGGGATATCCGTTACGGTCTCCGCCAACGCTTCCGAGGGAATATCCGTCACGGTCTCCGCCGATGTTTCCGCGGGGATATCCGTTACGGTCTCCGCCAACGCTTCCGCGGGAATATCCGTTACGGTCTCCGCTGACGCTTCCGCGGGAATATCCGTCACGGTCTCCGCCAACGCTTCCGCGGGAAGTTCCGCGAACGCGAAAAAATCAAGATAAAGCGTCCGCCACAGTCCCAGCCGGTTGACGCCCCGGACGGCGCGGTTCAGCGCGGAACGCGCCGTAAACGGTTCCGTCCCCGGCGCGAAACGTATCTTGACACACTCCATAGCTCCTTATCCTCCGCGCGTTTTTGTGTAGTATGACAATTTCTTTTCGTTTTGTCAAGCGTTTTCACACGCTCCCCGGCCGGGACCGGAGAGCGTGTTTTTCATTGCAGACGCGTGATGATCAGATGAGCCGTGACAGACTGCGCGCCGCCCGCGTTCGGCGTCAGAATCAGCGGACAGTCATTCCGGCACGGGTTGCGTACCGTCAACACGGACGCTTCCGTATCCGCCGTAATGAGCGCCACGCCGCTGAGCTGGGACATACCGCAATCCTGTCCCACCGCGGTATAGGGCAGTTCCGCGCCGTTCAAAGTCAACAGGGCCTGCGCCTTTTCGGATACGCTGAGCGCAAACTGTACCATATAGGTACCGGGTGCGAGCGTAAACGAACGTTCCGTTGCGCGCGCGATACTCTCGCCGCGAGCGGGACCGTTTTCCGGAAAAGCGACATCTTCGCCGGGGGCGATCTGCTGGAATTCCATGGCGTAAAAGTCAGCGTATTCCAGAATGCCGCCGGGGCCTTGTTCGCCCTGCGGACCCGCGGGACCGGGTACGCCCTGCGGACCCTGCGGGCCGCGTGGGCCTTCGGGACCTCGTACGCCCTGCGAACCCTGCGGGCCTTCCGGACCCTGTACGCCCTGCGGACCCTGTGGACCCTGCGGACCTTGCGGGCCTTCGGGACCTTGTTCGCCTTGCGGACCGCGTGGGCCTTCCAGACCTTGTTCACCCTGCGAACCCTGCGGGCCTTCGGGACCCTGTACGCCCTGCGGACCCTGTGGGCCTTCGGGACCCTGTTCGCCCTGCGGACCCTGCGGGCCTTCGGGACCCTGTACGCCCTGCGGACCCTGTGGGCCTTCGGGACCCTGTTCGCCCTGCGGACCCTGCGGGCCTTCGGGACCTTGTTCTCC
>JAFSRH010000050.1 GCA_017446225.1 Oscillibacter sp. | reverse complement strand
GAAAACGGCTTTCCGTACAATTTCTGCCACCAGTTCACAAAGTATCAGGTGGACCGCCCCGCCGGATACGACCGCGCCCGCGCGAAGGCGTGGGACGAGGCCGCGCCTGACGCCCGCGATACGCCCCGGCCGGTTCACGTTGTGCTGGTGATGAACGAAGCCTTCTCGGATATCACGGACGACCCCGCCTTTGCCTTTACGCCGGACAATGACCCGTTGACGTACCTTCACGCCCTGCGCGCCGACCCCCACGCGCTTTCCCTGCGTCTGGTGGTACCGGGATTCGCGGGCGGAACCGCAAATACGGAGTTTGACGTCTTTACCGGTATGCAGACGAACGCGCTCGGCACGGGGACTACGTCCGCCATGCGGACCGTCAACCGGAATCTGAACAGCCTTTTCCGCGTGTTCGCGGCGGACGGTTACCGTACGGCGTTCTACCATCCCGGAAACGCGTGGTTCTACAACCGGGAAAACGTCTACCGCTGGCTGGGCGCGGAAAAGACGGTGTTTATTGAGGACATGGAGGCCCCGGTCTACAGGGGCCGCTGGGTGTCTGACGACTACCTTGCCGGACTGATTGAGGACGCGTTTTCGGCGTCCGTGGAAGAGGGGCGTCTGACGTTCCTTGCTTCCACGAGCATTCAAAACCATATGGGGTACCCGTATTCCAAGTACGGGGACGGGTACGAGTACGCGCCGGTGCCGCTGAACGTTGAGGTACCGCCGGACGTACGGGAAGAACTGGAAGTGTACGTGGAAGGCCTCCGGGACGCCGACCGTATGCTCGGACGCCTTCAGGCCTACTTTATGGCACGTACGGAGCCGGTACTGCTTGTGTACTACGGCGACCATCTGCCGTATCTGGGCGCGGCCTATGACGCCTTGGGAATGGACGTTGCCAGACCGGAGGAGCAACGCGACAACGTGTTTTGCGTGTACGAGACGCCGTGCGTACTCTGGGCCAACGATACGGCCGCCGCCCTGCTCGACCGGGACGCGTTACAGCTCCCGAAAAACGGACGTCTGTCCGCCGCGTTCTTGGGCGCGCTGATCCTCGAACTGACCGGGCGCGGAAATTGCGACGCGTGGACGGCGTTCCTGAATCAGCTTCGCCGGGAGACGCCGGTCGTACAGAACCAGTTTCAAATGCTCCCGGACGGCGCCGTCACGGACACGGGACGCGACTTGTCCCGGTGGCGGCAATGGAGCTACTACAAACTCGAACAAAAGGACCTGAAATAAGCAAAAAAGCGCCGCCCCGGAAATCGGGACGGCGCTTTCCGCATCGTGGATTCCGACAGGCCGGAACCGGAAGGGGGCAACGTTACAAGACCCCCTCCGGCGGCTCTGCCAGAACACACAAAAGCGGCGCTGAGTAAAACCCTCAACACCGCCTGAAACCATCAAAGCGAATTCCGCCCGACAATATTCAAAAGCGTCATTCCGCCGGACGTACTCCCCCGCTGACCGTCTCCCGCGCGACCCACCCATGAAAACCCGTCAGTTTCCGTTGCCCGAACTCGAAATGCAACGGAAAAAGTACGGTAATGGGCCTTGCAAAAGAACCTTGAAAACGGGTATAATACACCCTGCGCGGTCCGGAAATTCCGGTGTGTTGAGTGGTAGGTTTAACATGGTTCACTCAAAAACAGGCTTGCGGGATGTTGGCTCCATTCCGTAAGCTGCCGCTCTATGTGTTCTTTAGCCTGAGTATACACCATATCTTTACAGAAAGCAAGTCCTTTTGACAAAAAATTATGAACAAATTGAAAACAATGCCGGGAAAGGGACGCGCTACCCTTTCCCGGTTTCGTCATCCGTCCAAAACTGCCGCGCCGGGGGGATTCCCAGCGCGCTTTCCAGCCACGCCGAAAGCTCCGCGTCCTTTGGACCCTCCAAGCGTACGGACCACGGGAGCGGCACGCCGTCCTCAAGGCGTACCGTGACGTTGGCCGGGCGCGCCGAATGCGCGTAAATCGCCTCCGCGGTTTTCGCCGCCACTTGTTCGCCGAAGGCCTCTTCCCGTGCGGCGCCCAGTTCGTCCATACGTTCCGTAACGGCGCTTTCGTACGCCGACAAATCCCAGTCGGGCCAGTCGGGTTCCAGCCGGACCAAGGGACGGAGTATCGCCGACATCAGCGCGAGACTTCCCGTAAACGCGCCCACTTTGCGGAGCGTCCCTTCCGGCAACAGAACGCGCAGCAGGGAGATGAGGAACGAAAGCATAACGATGGACGTCAGCCACTGTCTTACGGCCGCGATCATGCCGTCACCGCCGTAAGGAAGCTCAGCGCCGCCACGAACAGCAACAGCGCGCAACTGCCCGTCATGCCCAGCGCCAGACCGAACGCCGCGCCGAGGCCGTCAATCAGGCGGCACAGATCCGACATCCCCGTCACGGCCGCCAGAAGCGCGACCGCCTTGTAGAGCAGGTACTGTACGCCCAGCGCGAGAAAGGGATAGGCGCAGGCGGACAGTATCGCCAGCATTCCGAATATGCCGATACTGTTTTTGAGCATTCCGGCCCCGATGATCATGGATTCCGACACTTGCGCCAGTATCCCGCCGACCACCGGCACCGTATTCGTGACGGCCGTCCGCACGGCCCGGACCGCCATTCCGTCCGCGCTTCCGGAGACGATCCGGCAGACCGACAGGTAGACCGTAAACAACAGGACGGTACCGGTCAGGACGGAGGTAATCAGTTTTTTGAGTCCGTCCGCGAGCATATCCAGCGAGTTTCCGGGCAGGGTACAGGAGGCGGTCAGCAGGCCGATGTACAGGTAGGTCATGGGCATGAGGAGGCCGTCCATGAGATTGAGGAGCGTTTGTACGAGGAACACGGCCGTGACCTGTTGCATAGTGGCGGTCGTCACGGACCCGCACGCCGCCACCGCCGCCGCCAGCGTGGGCAGGAGCGCTTTTGAAAAGTCGTTCAGTTCCCGGATGGTCCGCCAGCCCAGCCCGATGAGCTGTTCCAGACTTCCGGCGGTCAGGGCCGTGACCGACAACGCCCCCGCCATGGACAGGCACAGTCCCGCGCTCTCTTCGTCCCGGCACCCGCTCCGGACCGCCCCGCAGAGAATGACCGACAACAGGACCGCGGCCGCGCCCCGTGCCCGTTGCCGGAACACGTCCCCGGCCTGTCGGCGCACGTCCCGGAGGATCCGCCCCACGCCGCCGGAAAAGTCGCCGGGTCCATAGGTTTCCGCGCCGTCCAGAGCGGCGGCGGCTTCGGGCAGCGCGTCCGCGAGTTCCCGCGAGGCCGCCCCCGCCGCGCCCGTCAGAAACAGCGCGGCCAACAGCATACAGACTCCCGCTTTCATGCCTTCCCCCGTTCATGACATCAGTTTCAACAGCATATTCATCATTTCGCGCAGGAGCGGCAGGGCCGTCAGCAGGGCGCACACGGTCCCGGCCGTCTCGACCGTGGAGGCCAGCGCCGACTCTCCGGCGTCCCGGCACAGCGCGCCGCCCGTCCGCACGACCAGCGCAATCCCGACCGTTTTGTACAGCGGCGTCAGCAGAGCCGGAGACAGTCCGCTTTGCTCCCCGAGTTCCCGCAGAAAGGCGAACAGTTCCCCGGAGGCGCGCAGAAGAAACAGCAGGACCGTTACCGTGACGCTGAGCGTCAGGAGCAGTCCGGCTGTTTGCGCGCCCTGACGGAGTACCACGGCCAGTACGGCGCTTGTCACGCACAACGCCGCCACACGCGTCAGCAGTTCCATGGCCTCTCAGAACTGGAACAGGCTCTTGATGAGGTCGAACAGGTCGCTGATTCGCCGGACCAGTATCATCAGCACGACCACCAGACCGGCCAAAGTGGTCATCATCGCCTGTTCTTCCCGCCCGGAGCGGACCAGAAGCTGGTTGAGTACCGCCACCAGTATTCCAATCGCCGCGATTTTGAAAATAAAATCCACGTCCATGCCTTCGCGCCCCCATCCGAATTCCCTTTGCCTACATCCTATGAGGACAGGCCGTTTCCTATGACAGAAAAACAGGATCCCCGAATCGTTCGGGGACCCTGTTTCCGGTCCGTTACGGGTTTTCTTGCGCCAGACGTTCCAGCGCGGCTTTCGCGGCGGCCTGTTCGGCCTCTTTCTTGCTCCGGCCGGTTCCCTGACCGAGCTGTCTGCCGTTGACGCGTACCTCCATGGTGAACACTTTCGCGTGGTCCGGACCCTGTTCGTCCAGCATACCGTACGTCATGACCTGTTCCGGGTTGTGCTGGATCAGTTCCTGTAACACGGTTTTATAGTCCTGATTGCGCTTTTCCGGGAGTTCCTCCCGGAAGTCGTTGAGCAGGCAGCGGTGAATCAGGGCGGAAGCCTCTTCCATGCCGCCGTCCAGATACACCGCGGCAATCACGGCCTCTACGGCGTCCGCCAGAATCGAGGGACGGTTTCTGCCGCCGCCGCTCTCCTCTCCGCGCCCGAGGTGCAGGTGTTCGCCCAGCGACAGCTCCAGCGCGATGGCGTGGAGGCTCTTTTCACACACGAGCGTTGCCCGACTGCGCGTCAACTCTCCCTCCGGCCAGTCCGGGCGCTGACGGTAGAGAAACTCCGCCGTTACGAGGCCAAGAATAGAGTCTCCCAGAAATTCCAGCCGCTCATTACTTTGCATATGCCGGGCGCGGTGCTCATTGGCGAAAGAACTGTGACAAAGCGCCTGTTCCAGTAAGGACGGGTCACGGAATGTATAACGGAGTTTCTGTTCCAACTCCTTGACAACGGGCATAAAACGCCTCCTTTCGTCCCGGACGGGGCGGAATTTATTTCAGTCTCCCGGCGAGGAAGCGCACGGCGTCCCCCACGGTTTTCAGTCCGGCAAGCTCTTCTTCCGGGACCTCTTCAATCTCGAAACGCTCTTCCATAGCCATGGCCAGCTCGACCAGATCGACCGAATTGGCCCCGAGGTCGTCCTCAAAGGACGTGTCCATGGTAATACTGTCCGGATTCATTACAAATTCTTCCGCCACCAGTCCCTGCATAATTTTAAAAATTTCCTCTGCTGACATTTTTCAGTCACTCCTCTACCAAGGTTAAGGCGTACGGCTCCCGCCGCGCCCCCACATCATACGGTAGTACGCCGCGACTGTCAAGGGGAGATTCCGTTTTTTTTCGATAAAAATCCGCGCTCAGGGGCGGCCGATTTTCATCAGTCCCACGTTTTTTTCCACGTCCGCGATAAATCCGCTTTCGGCGTACTCCTTCGCGCGGAGAATGGCGTTGCAAACGGCGCGGGCGTTGGACGAACCGTGGGCCTTGATGACGGGCCGCGAGACGCCTAAAAACGGCGTGCCGCCCACTTCGGACGGGTCCAGCGATTTCTTCAGCCCCGACAGGTCGCCTTTTAGCATGGCGGCGGCGATTTTCGTTTTGGGGTTCGACAGGAACAGTTTTTTCAGCTCCCGGAGGAAAAACTTCCCTGTGCCTTCCACGCTCTTGAGCATGACGTTCCCGGAGAAGCCGTCCGTGACCAAGACATCCGCCCCGCCCAGCATGGCGTCGCTTGCTTCCACGTTGCCGACAAACTGAATCCGTCCGGCGTCCGCGGCCTTGCGAAGCAGGGCGTAGGCCTCATGGCGCAGGGGGTCGCCCTTCTCCTCTTCGGCCCCGATGTTGAGCAGTCCCACGCGGGGATTATTGATTTTCAGGACGCGTTGGGCGTAATAACTGCCCAGATACGCGAACTGTAACAGGTCCTCCGGGTTACAGACGGCGTTTGCTCCGCAGTCGCAGAGGATCATTTTCCCGGCGGCGGTGGGGAGTACGGGACCCATGGCGGCGCGGCGAATCCCGCGGACGCGCTTTACAATCAGCGTGGCCCCGGAGAGCAACGCCCCGGTGGAACCCGCGGAAACGAACGCGTCTCCGGCCCCGTCCCGCAGGAGGTTCAGGCCGATGGTCAGGGAGGAGTTCTTTTTCTTTTTAAAGGCGGTGGCGGGCGGATCGGAGATTTCCACGACTTCGGGGGCGTCCCGGATTTCCACGCCCGTGGGGAGCGTCTTTTCTCCGCACTCTTCCACGACCCGTAAAATGTCGGCTGTGCGCCCGACAAGCAGGATGTCCACGCCGTGGACTTTATGCGCTTCCAGCGCGCCGCGGACGAGCGCGCCGGGGGCGTTGTCGCCGCCCATGGCGTCAATGATAATCTTCATGCGTACGACCTCCAACGGTTATAAATCTCCGGACGGTTCCAGCTCCGCCCGTATGGCTTCGATACGTTCCAGCGAACGGCGGGAAATGGCCTCATTTTTGTTCCGTTTGCCCCGTACGCGCGTTTCCAGCGGCGGCATGATCCCGAAATTGATGTTCATGGGCTGGAACACGGTTACGGAGGCGTTGGAGATGTAACAGGCCAGCGCGCCGATGGCGGTTTCCCGGGGGAAGTCGACCGGGGGCAGTCCGGACAGGCGGCGGGCCGTCTCCACGCCCACCAGAAGCCCGCTCGCGGCGGATTCCACGTAGCCTTCCACGCCTGTCATCTGTCCGGCGAACGAAACGCGGGGGTCGCGTCTGAGGCGGTAGTAACGGTCGAGCAGGCGCGGGGAATCCAGAAACGTGTTCCGGTGCATGACGCCGTAGCGCAGGAATTCGGCGTTCCGCAGGGCGGGAATCATGGAAAAGACGCGCCGCTGTTCGGGAAACTTCAAATGGGTCTGGAACCCGACCAGATTGTACACGGAGCCTTCGGCGTTGTCGCGGCGCAACTGGACCACGGCGAACGGTTCGCGGCCGGTACGGGGATCGCGTAAACCGCGGGGCTTGAGGGGTCCGTAGGCGAGGGTATCGCGTCCGCGCCGGGCCATGACTTCCACGGGCATACAGCCTTCAAACACTTTGGCGTCCTCAAAGCCGTGTACGTCCGCCTCTTGCGCGGCGGTCAGGGCGTCCCGGAAGGCGTCGTACTCTTCTTCGGTCATGGGACAGTTGATATAGTCCGCGGCGCCCCGGCCGTAACGGGAAGCCATAAAGGCGCGGTTCATGTCCACGCTTTCGGCGGAGACGAGCGGGGCGGAGGCGTCATAAAACGAGAGGGCGGAGGCGTCCCCCAAGAGGACGCGCAGGGCGTTTGAGAGGGCATCGGAAGTCAGGGGTCCGGAAGCAACCACGACTTCCCCGGCGGGAATGTCCGTGACTTCCCCGGGCGTAACGGCGATGTTCGGATGTGCGCGGAGACGTTGCGTGACCAGCGCGGAAAACCGGTGGCGGTCCACGGCCAGCGCGCCGCCGGCCTCTACCCGTGTTTCGTCCGCACAAGCCAGAATCAGGGAGTTTAAACGGCGCATTTCCTCTTTCAACAGGCCGACCGCATTGCTTAACTGGTCACTACGGAGCGAGTTGGAACAGCACAGTTCCGCGAAATCGTCCGTGACGTGCGCGGGGGTACGCTTTTCGGGCTTCATCTCTCGCAAGTCCACCCTTACGCCCCGTTCGGCCAACTGCCACGCGCATTCGCTCCCCGCCAGTCCCGCGCCAATGACTGTTACCGTATTCATGTCGGCTCCTTTTCCGTATCCGCGGCCCTTTTACGCCGCTTCGGCGCGGCTTCGTCCGTGTCCGCGGCCTTCTTACGTTTCTTCGGCGCGGCTTCGTCCGTATCGTCCGCGGCCTTTTTACGCTTCTTCGGCGCGGCTTCGTCCGTATCGTCCGCGGCCTTCTTACGCTTCTTCGGCGCGGCTTCGTCCGGGTCCTCTTCGCTCTTCTCCGATTTCTTGTAATATCCGCGCTGGTCCTCCGGCAGAAAGTTCGGGCAGTCCGGATTGATACAGAACGGCTTCTTTTTCCCGCGCCCGGACAGTTTAAACATGGTCTGTCCGCACTCCGGGCAGTCCTCGCTCACCGGTACGTCCCACGTCCGGAAATCACAGGTGGCGGTCTTGTACTTGTTCGAGACCTGATTTTCACAGCAGTAATACGTGTAGGACTTGTGGGTGTTCTGGCTGACGCCGGTCCGCTTCATGAGGCGCCCGCCGCACTTCGGACACCGACCCGGCATGACTTCCACCAGCGGCATCGCAAACGTACATTCGGGGTAGCCCGGACACGACAGGAACGGCCCAAAACGCCCCGATTTTATCACCAGATTCCGCCCGCAAATCGGACAGACTTCGTCCGTGACCTGTTCCGGGACTTTGATTCGTACGCCGTCCAAAGCGGTTTCGGCGTCCTCCAAATCCTGTTCAAACTTGCCGTAGAAGCCGCGCAGGACCGTTTTCCCGGACGTCTTTCCCTCTTCCACGGCGTCCAGTTCCTCTTCCATACGGGCCGTAAAGCGTACGTCCGCGATATCCGGGAAGCGTTCCTTCATCAGTTGCGTGACCACCCGGCCAAGATTCGTGATGTGCAGGTACTTCCCCTCTTTCATCACGTACTGCCGGTCCAGTATCGTGGAGACCGTGGGGGCGTACGTGGACGGCCGTCCAATGCCTTCCTCCTCCATGGCGCGTATGAGCGTGGCGTCCGTATAGTGCGCGGGGGGCTGGGTGAACTTCTGTACGGCCTCATAGGCGCGTAAATACAGAATCTGCCCTTCCCGTAAGGACGGCAGGGGGGACGAGACCTCGTCCTTTTCCTCGTCCCGGCCCTCTTCGTAAACGGCCGTGAAACCGTTGAACTTCAGCGCGGAGGACGTGGCCCGAAAGACGTGCCTTTCCGCGGTGATGTCCACGGACACGCTGTCATAGACGGCCGCGGACATCTGACAGGCCACGAACCGGCTCCAAATCAGCCGATAAAGCTGATACTGGTCCCGGGTCAGACTGCTTTTGACGTCCTCCGGCGTACGGCGCACATCGCTGGGACGAATGGCCTCATGGGCGTCCTGTGCGTTTCCCTTGGCGCGGTAACGGCGGGGTTCTTCGGGGCGGTAGGCCGCGCCGTAATGGACCGTGACAAAGTCCCGCGCGGCGGCAATCGCTTCTTCGGAGAGCCGCAGGGAGTCGGTACGCATATAGGTTATGAGTCCCACGGCGCCTTCTCCGCGTATCTCCACGCCTTCATATAGCTGTTGCGCGATGGCCATGGTACGCCGGGGCGTCATGTTGAGTTTCCGGGAGGCGTCCTGTTGCAGAGTGGACGTAGTAAAGGGCGGGGCGGGGTTGCGGCGCTTTTCGGCGCGCCGGACCTGTGTGACGACAAAGGCGCCGCGCACGGTATCGCGTATGACCGTTTCCACGGCGTCCCGGTCGGGGAGTTCGCCCTTTTTGCCGTCCAGTCCGTGCCAGTGGGCGGAGAAGTCGGACGGCGGAACGGGCGCGCCTTCTTCGGACGCCGTGCGGACGCTTACGGCCACGCCCGCGCCGGCCGGAAGCGGGGACTGGCTGAGCGCGGCGTCAAGGGACCAGTATTCTTTCGGCTGAAACTGTTCAATTTCGCGGTCGCGGTCGTCCACCATGCGCGTGGCCACGGACTGCACGCGCCCGGCGGACAGGCCCCGGCGGATTTTCTTCCATAGCAGGGGACTGAGCTTGTAGCCGACCAGACGGTCCAAGATACGCCGGGTTTGCTGGGCGTCCACGAGATCGGAGTCAATTTCGCGCGGGGCCTGTATCGCCGCGCGGACCACGTTCTTTGTAATTTCGTGGAACGTCACGCGGCGGGCCTTCTGATCCGGCAGGTTCAGAAGCTGTTTCAGGTGCCACGAAATGGCCTCCCCTTCCCGGTCGGGGTCCGTGGCCAGATAAACGGTATCGGCTTTTCCGGCGGCCTTTTTCAAGTCCCGGATGAGGTCCTCTTTCCCCTTGATGGGTTCGTAGACCGGTTCAAAGTCGCGTTCCACGTCCACGCCCAGCTTACTTTTGGGCAGGTCGCGCAGGTGCCCCATGCTGGCCCGGACTTCATAATCCTTTCCTAAGTATTTTTCAATCGTTTTCGCCTTGGCCGGTGATTCCACAATCACAAGACTGTGCATTTTGACATCATTCCTCCATACCCTGTCTTAAAGCTCACGGTTCATCCCGTACTTCTACCAAACGCGTGTAGCGTTTTCCGCTGTGTTCCTGTACGTAGCCGTCAATTTGCAGCATGGTCAGCTCCGAAAGGACCTGACGCGTAGGCAGTCCGCTTTGGTCAATCAGGTCGTCAACCTGTACGGGTTCGCGGGCGTCCAGCAGACGCAGAATCCGCGCCTGTTGCGCGGAGATGGTCCCGTCCCGGGCCGACACGGCCGGAAGCGCCGTCAACGGCTCTATGGCCACAGGTTTCGGGTCCGGTCCGGGCGGCGGCAGGATGACCGGAATTTCCTCCGATGGGCTGAGTTTGTCCGGAAAGCGGGCGGCGTATGCCTCCAAAATGTCTTCGGCGCGGGAGACGAGGGACGCGCCGTCCTGAATCAGGCGGTTGCATCCCTGACTGCTGTAAGCGTCAATCGGGCCGGGGACGGCGAACACGTCACGCCCCTGTTCGAGCGCGCGGGCGGCGGTAATCAATGCGCCGCTCCTGAGCGGGGCTTCCACCACGAGCGTACCCACGGACAGCCCGGAAAGAATCCGGTTTCTGACGGGGAAGTTGCCCGGGAGCGGTTCCGTACCGGGCGGATACTCGGAAATCAGCGCGCCGGTCATGGCCACGTCCTCATAGAGCGGGCCGTTTTCCTTGGGATAGGTTACGTCTATGCCGTTGCCCAGCAGGCCCAGCGTGACGCCGCCGCCCAGCAACGCGCCGCGAATCGCGGCGGAGTCGATTCCGCGCGCCAGACCGCTTGCCACAATCGCGCCGCCGGTGGCCAGCCCGTAGCCGATCCGTTCGGCGCAGGCCACGCCGTAGGGCGTACACGTCCGCGTCCCCACGGCGCTGATGACGATTTCCTCATCCAGCGGCGGCAGGTGGCCCTTGACGTAGAGCAGACAGGGCGGGTCATAGATGTTGCGTAACCGGTTGGGATAGTTCGCGTCTTGGATGGTCAGCAGGTCGATGTTCAGGGCCTGACAGCGTTCCAGAATCCGTTCTGCGGCGTCAAGGGAACGGTTGGAGAGGAGCGCGGCCTGTCGCCGGTCGAGTTCCTCCACGAGGGCCAGTTCCGGCGCTTCGGCGAAATAAACGGCCTCCGGCGTCCCGAAATGGCGCAGGAGCAGAAGCTGTGTCTGGTTTTTCAGTCCCGGCAGGCGCGTCAGCCACAGCCAGTATTTCAACGCCGACCTCATGCCCCGTCATTCCCTTCTGTCTGTTTTACGCGCGGCCTCCCAGAGAATCACGGCGGCGGCGACCGCGGCGTTGAGGGACTCGCACTCCGCCCGGATGGGAATCCGCAGAGTTTCGCCGCACATGGCCAGCACGCTTTCGGAAAGTCCGTTTCCCTCGTTGCCAATCGCGGCGGCGAACCGGGACAGGTCCGCGTCCCGCACGTCCTTGGCGTCCGCGCGCGCGGCGGCCCCGTACAGCGGGAGGCCCGAACGGCGGAAAAGCTCCGCGCACTCCGCCGCCGTACAGGCCCACGCCGGCACGCGGAACGCCGCGCCCATGGTGGCCCGTACGGTTTTCGGGTGCCACAGCCCCGCGCAGCCGGGCAGGAGAAACACGCCGTCCGCGCCGAAGGCGTCCGCTGTGCGCAGAATCGTTCCCACGTTGCCGGGGTCCTGCAGGCCGTCCAGAACGAGGTAGCGTTGACCGGTCAGGACGCGCGGCAGGGTCCGCTCGGGTATGGCGCAGACGCACAGCACGCCTTGCGGCGTTTTGGCCGGGGAAATGGCGCGCATGAGGTCCGGCGGCACCGACACCGTACGAACCCCTTCCGGGAGCGGCGGCAACGCGGTTCCGTCCGTACAAATCACGCTCCGGACCGCGCCGCCGTAAAGAAGGGCCTCCGGCAGAAGTTTCGGGCTGTCGCAGACAAACGCGCCCTGTTCCCGGCGGTACGCGGCGGAAGAGACGAGTTTACGAACATGGGCAATCAGTGGATTTGTACGGCTGGTAATGTGTTCCATTGCGAGGTTCCTTCCCGGCGCGGCGCGTTTTGCTCAAAACAAGATAGCGTGCCCCATCATATCACAGCCCCGGCGGAGAATGCAAGACGGTATGACAAATTTTTATTGGCCCGTGACATTTTCAAGGATACGGCCTTGCAAAGCGCGGGCGGACGTGCTATAATCAGGCCGCGCCGTTTGCGGCAGTCATGACAACAAAATGAGGTGGAACGTTATGAAAGCTGAACAGGCGACTTCGGGTGTGTCGGCATCGCCCCCGGGGTCCGGTAGCGGGCACGGAGACGGAAGCAGGGGAACGCCTGATTCCGTGCGCCGTGTGCTTTTTATCGTCCCCGCGCGGGGACGCTCCGGGGAGGTGTCGCGTTGGACATGATCGTAACGGCGGTTGTTTTGGCGTTGGCGGCGGCGGTCCGGCTGCTGCTCGTCCCGAAATTCACGCTCATGCCGGGCCGCTTGCAGTTGATTCTTGAACAGGGCGTACAGCTCTGCGATACCGTTGCCGGACTGCTCTTGAAACTGGCGCGCGCGCTGAAACGGGCGGCTGTCGGCTTCGCGCGCGGACTGGTACGCGCGCTCCGGGCCGTGGCCGGATTCTGTGTGCGCCACATCCGTGAGCTGTTGGCGTGGGGAACCGTGATCGGGATTCTGTTTTTACTCTGCCTGCTGACCCCCGCCGCCCCCGAACATGAAAACATTAACGTTGCCATGCGGGACGCCGTCCTTCATGACCGGAATCAAATCAGCCTGTTCGGCTGGAAGGACGTCAACCCGTCCCTGATCGCCGCCATGACCGTGAGCGGAATTCTGCTGGCGGCCGCGCTGTGTATCCGTCTCTTCGTGGTCCCGAACCTTTCGCTGGTCCCGGGCCGCTTTCAACTCGCGCTTGAGGAAATCATCCGCCTTCTGGACACTCTCGCCGGCGTGGCGGACAGCAAAAGCCTGAAAATTCCCTTTATTGGCGCGTACGTGTTCGCGGCGGGCGTCTATATCTTTACGGGCACTCTCTTTGAACTGATCGGACTGCAAGCCGTCACCACGCACGGAACCTCCGTCACCCTGCCCGCGCCGTTAAGCGATGTCAACGCCGCGATCTGTATGGGCTGTTTAAGTTACCTTGTCATTCTCTTCGGCGGGGCGGTCCGCAGAGGCCGCAAGGGCGTTCTTGCCGCCCTGAAGGAATTTTCCCTGCCGATTTCCATGAGTTTCCGTCTCTTCGGCGCGCTCCTGAGCGGACTTTTAGTGACGGACCTTGTCTATCACTACGCCGCGCTGAGTTACGGCGTGCCGGTCATTGTGGGCGTCATCTTTACGCTGCTGCACGCGGTCGTACAAACGTACGTCCTGACCATGCTGGTCGGGATGTACTACCGCGAGGTGACGGAGGAAGAGAAGCCCGCGGACCTGTCTATCTGAAAGCCGCTGTTTTCGTCCCGCGGGTCGAAAGCGGTCGGAATAAAAATACCATTTATGGGGGAAAGAAAATCATGAAACACAAGAAAGTATGCGCCCTGCTCCTGTTGACCTTCCTGCTGGCGGGACTGTTCGCGGTCCCGGCGTTCGCCGCGCCCATGGAACCCGCGCCCGATATGGTTGCGCAGTCCGAGGGGCAGATCATTTCCGGAAAGGCCATCGCGTGCGGAATCGCGGTAGGGCTTGCCGCCGGGGCCGGGGCCGTTGCCATGGGAATCGCGGTTGCCAAGTCCAACGGAAGCATTGCGCGTCAGCCGGAGTCGGCGGGGGAGATTCGTTCCACGCTGATGTTGGGACTGGTGTTCATTGAGACGGCCATTATTTACGCCCTGTTGGTGGCCATTCTGATTATCTTTGTCCTGTAAAGGCGGGTGCGGAGAGAATGCCACTGAATATTGACTTTCAACAGATTCTGTTACATCTGTTGAACTTTGCCATTCTGGCGGCGGGGCTGTATTTCCTTCTCTACAAGCCCGTCAAGCAGTTCATGGCAAAGCGAATGATCGTCTACGGGGAGCGGGAGGCGGCCGCGTCCAAGAACGAGACGGAGGCCGAAAAACTCCGGCAGAAGTACGAGCGGATGATTTTAGAGGCCGATGAGGAAATCCAGCGTCAGAAGGCGGAAGCCAGCGAGGAACTGGAAGCGGAAAAGCGTCTGCAACTGGATCAGGCGCGCGCGGAGGCGCGGAAAATCATCAGCACGGCCAGCAAGACGGCGGAAATCCGCAGTCAGAAGGTCTTGCAGGACGCGCACGAGGAAGTCCGGGCCATGGCCGTGGAGATGGTCGAGAAGCTGGTCATGGAGTCGGGCGGGGAGGCGCTGGACGCGTTCCTGAACGCGGCGGAAAGGAAACAGGCGGAGCATGGCTGAGACGAAACACCGGGTAGTCTTGCAAAGTGACACGCCCCCCACGGAAGAACAGAAACGGCGTCTGGGCGCGTTTGTCCGCCGGACTTACGATTTTGACGTACCGATCGAGTGGGAGGAGACGCCGGAGCTGTCCGGGGGCTTCCGGCTCCACGTGGACCGGGATTTGTACGACTGGAGCCTTGAAGGGCGTTTGCGGCAGTTCCGGGAACGGATGGCCAAACTTCCCACGGGTCCGAAGAACATCATGCCGCTTTTGCGCGACACCATGGAACAGTTTTCGCCGGACGTGCTCCGGGAGGAACGCGGGGAAGTGGCATCCGTGGGGGACGGTATCGCCCGCGTGAAGGGCCTTCCGAACGCCGCGTACGGCGAAGTGCTTGAGTTTTCCAACGGCGTCCGGGGCATGGTACAGGACCTGAGAGAGGATTCCATTGGCTGTGTCCTCTTCCACGATGACGGGAGCGTGCGCGAAGGAAGTTCCGCGCGCTGTACGGGAAATACGGCCGGAATGCCGGTCGGGATTCAGTTCCTTGGCCGCGTGGTGGACGCGCTGGGGACCCCTATTGACGGCAAGGGCGCGATTAAGTTCGATGGCTACCGCCCGATTGAAATTCCCGCGCCGGGAATTCTGGAACGTCAGCCCGTGGACAAGCCCCTTGAAACCGGCATTCTGTGCGTAGACTCCATGTTTCCCATTGGGCGCGGACAACGGGAACTGATTATCGGCGACCGCCAGACCGGTAAAACCGCCCTCGCCATTGACACGATCCTGAATCAGAAAAACGAAAAAGTCATCTGTATTTACGTTGCCATTGGCCAGAAGTCCAGCGCGGTGGCGCAGTTGGCCGCCAGTCTGGAAAAGCAGGGGGCCATGGACTACACCATCATTATCAACGCCCCCGCCAGCGCCCCCGCCGCCGAGCAGTATATCGCCCCGTACGCCGGTTGCGCCATGGGGGAACACTTTATGTATATGGGCCGCGATGTGCTCATCATCTACGATGACCTCAGCAAGCACGCGATCGCCTACCGTGCGTTGAGCCTTCTTCTGGAACGTTCCCCCGGACGGGAGGCGTACCCGGGCGATGTGTTCTATCTGCATTCGCGTCTGTTGGAACGTTCGGCGCACCTGTGCGACGAACTCGGCGGCGGCAGTCTGACCGCGTTGCCCATTATCGAGACGCAGGCCGGGGACGTGTCGGCCTATATCCCGACCAACGTGATTTCCATCACGGACGGGCAAATTTATCTGGAAAGCAATCTGTTTTTCTCCGGACAGCGTCCGGCGGTAAACGTGGGGCTGTCGGTGTCGCGCGTTGGCGGGGACGCGCAGACCAAGGCCATGAAACGCGCTTCCGGCTCCTTGCGTCTGGACCTTGCCCAGTACCGGGAAATGGAAGTCTTTACCCAGTTTTCCAGCGACCTTGACGATGCCACCAAGCGGCAGTTGATTTACGGTAGCGGCCTGATGTTGCTGTTGCGTCAGAACCAGTATTCGCCCATGAGCCGGCACCGGCAGGTAGCCTTACTTGTCGCGGCGCTCGCCCATACCATGGTGGACATTCCGCAGAACCGCCTCAACGAGTACCGCGAGGAACTGCTGACGACCATTGAACGCAACAACCGCAACGAGTGCCAGCGCATTGACCGGAACGGCAAACTGGACGATGAGGACCGGGAACGGATTCTCAATACCGCCAAAAAGTTCGCCGAGGACTATTTGCGCCGCTTGCGCCGTAAGGAAGAGGAACAGGGCGGTGGCACGTAATGGCCAACATCAAGGAACTGAAAGCCCGGATCGAGGGCGTACAGGAGACGCGGAAAATCACCAACGCCATGTATTTGGTGGCCTCCACCAAACTGCGCCACGCGCGCGAAGCCTTGGACCGGACCCGGCCTTACTTTGACGCCATGCGGCAGGAAGTCGGGCGCGTGTTCCGTACCGTCCAGAGCGCCAAGAGCCGCTACTTTTTCACCCCCGAAGGGGAGATTCCCAGTCGGGGCGTATGCGGCATTCTGGTCATCACCGCCGACAAAGGCCTTGCCGGGGCCTACAACCTGAACGCGATACGCAAAGCCGAAGAACTGCTTGTAGACAAGCCCAACGCGCGGCTGTTCGTGGTCGGGGAGTACGGCCGCCGCCACTTCCGTATGCGCCACAGGCCGTTTGAGACGGACTTCCGTTTCACCGCGCAGGACCCCACTTTCAACCGCGCCCGACAAATCTGTACCCGCCTTCTGGACCTGTACGACAAGAAGGAACTCAACGAAATTGTCGTGATTTACACGGAGATGAAAACGTCCCTGAGTACGGAAACCATGGTACAGAACCTGTTGCCCATGAGCTGGGAGCCGTTCGAGGCCGAGGAGCCGGAGGAGGAAGAAGGACAGTTTGAGTTTCTGCCTTCCTTTGACGTGGTGCTTGCCGCCGTCATGCGCAGTTATATCAGCGGCTTCTTGTACAGCGCGCTCGTGGACAGCTTTTGCAGCGAACAGAATTCCCGTGTCACGGCCATGGACGCCGCCGGACGCAACGCCGAAGAACTGTTGTCGGACCTGTCCCTACAGCTCAACAGGGAGCGCCAGAGCGCCATTACACAGGAAATTACAGAGATTTCCGCCGGGGCTATGGCACAGAGGCGGAACAACCACAGAGAGGAGGCGTCCCCTTGAATACGGGAATCATTGTACAGGTTTCCGGGCCTGTCGTGGACGTGCGTTTTGAGCCGGGAAAACTGCCCGGTATCCGGGAAGTTTTGACGGTACAGGTCGACAATCAGGAACGGGTCATGGAAGTCAGTCAGCACGTGGGCCGGGAGTGCGTCCGCTGCGTGCTGTTCAGCGGGAGCGAGGGACTGCGGCGCGGGATGTCCGTCACCGCGCCCGGCCGGACGATTACCGTACCCGTAGGAAAGAGCGTCCTTGGACGGATGTTCAACGTCCTTGGCGCTCCGATTGACGGCGGGGACGCCGTCCCGGAGGACGCCGAACGCTGGAGCATTTACCGTAACCCGCCCGGATTTGACCAGCAGAACCCGTCCGTGGAAATTCTGGAGACGGGAATCAAAGTCATTGACCTTCTGGCCCCGTACGCGCGCGGCGGAAAGGTAGGCCTCTTCGGCGGCGCGGGCGTGGGGAAAACCGTGCTCATTCAGGAACTCATTCACAATGTCGCCATGGAACATGACGGCTACTCCATCTTTACCGGCGTTGGGGAGCGGAGCCGTGAGGGCAACGACCTTTGGCGCGAAATGCGGGAAAGCGGCGTCATTGACCGTACCGCGCTGGTGTTCGGACAGATGAACGAGTCCCCGGGCGTGCGTATGCGCGTTCCGCTCTCCGGTCTGACCATGGCCGAGTATTTCCGCGACAAGGAACACCGCGATGTACTGCTGTTCATTGACAACATTTTCCGGTTCGTACAGGCCGGCAGTGAGGTTTCCACGCTCTTGGGGCGTATGCCCTCCGCCGTGGGCTACCAGCCGACTTTGGCGACCGAAATGGGCGAGTTACAGGAGCGTATCACTTCCACGCGGGAAGGCTCGATTACGTCCGTACAGGCGGTCTACGTCCCGGCGGACGACCTGACCGACCCCGCCACCGCCGCCACCTTTACCCATCTGGACGCGACCACGGTTCTGAGCCGGAAAATCGTGGAGGAGGGCATTTATCCGGCGGTGGACCCGCTGGCGTCCACGTCCCGTATCTTGCAGGCCGACACCGTGGGCGAAAAGCACTACTTTACCGCCAGACGCGTACAGGAAATGCTACAGAAGTACCGGGAGTTGCAGGACATCATTGCAATTCTGGGCATGGACGAACTGAGCGATGAGGACAAGGAAGTGGTCTACCGCGCCCGTAAACTCAAACGCTTCCTCTCCCAGCCGTTCCACGTGGGCGAAAAGTTCACGGGCATTCCCGGCCGTTACGTCAAACTCGCCGACACGCTGGAAGGCTTCGCCGCGATCATCAACGGCGACATGGACAAGTACCCGGAAGCCGCCTTCTACAATGTCGGCACCATTGAGGACGCGCTGGAAAAGGCGAAAACGTTGGAGGCGCGGTAATGGCGGAAGAATTTCAGGTGCACATTCTCGCCTCCGACCGTGATTTCTTTCACGGCGCGTGTACCTCCATCCGACTGCCCACCGTGGACGGCGCAATCGGCATTATGGCCCGTCACGTCAACCTCGTTACGGCGCTGGTGCCCGGGGAAATGTGGTACCGTCTGCCGGACGGTACCGAACACACGGCGGCCCTGAGTCACGGTCTGCTCCGCGTGGAGGATAACCACGTTCTGATTTTAGTCGACAGCGCGGAACGCCCGGAAGAAATCGACATGGCCCGCGCAAGACGCGCCGCCGAACACGCGAAGGAAATTATGCTGGAAAGTAAGAGCTGGCAGGAGTATCTACAGACACAGGCAAGTCTTTCACGGGCGATGAACCGTCTGAAAGCGGCTCACCGCGCCAACCCGCAGGAATTCGACTGACAGAACGAAAGCAGGTGCGCAATGTCTCTTGACCGTTACGAATCGCCGTTATCGTCCCGCTACGCTTCCGCGTTCATGCTGGAACTCTTCTCCCAGCGCAGACGCGTGGAAACATGGCGGCGCCTGTGGGTCGAACTGGCCCGCGCGCAGTCACGGCTCGGACTGCCCGTCACGCCCGCGCAGGTCGCCGACTTGGAGGCCCACGTCTCCGACATTGACTTTGACCTTGCCGCGAAACGGGAGGCGGAAGTACGCCACGATGTCATGGCGCATATCTACGCCTACGGCAAGGCCGCGCCGTCCGCCGCCGGGGTTCTGCACTTGGGCGCCACAAGCTGTTATGTCACCGACAACGCCGACCTGATTCTCTACCGCGAGGCCTTGCGTTATCTCCGGGGCGAACTCTTGGCGGTCCTGAAAAATCTGTCGGCCTTCGCCCGCGAATACCGCGCCACGCCCACGCTCGGCTACACGCACTATCAGCCCGCCCAGCTTGTGACGGTGGGCAAGCGCGCCGCGCTGTGGATGCAGGACTTTTTGGCCGATTTGGAAGAGCTGGATTTTACGCTCTCGCGTATGAAATTCTTGGGCTGTCGCGGCACGACCGGCACGGAAGCCAGTTTTATGGACCTGTTTAACGGGGACGGCGCGAAAGTCGAGGAAATGAACCGTCTGATTTGCGCGGCGTTCGGCTTCGAGTCCTGTTACCCCGTGTCCGGGCAGACCTACCCCCGCAAGGCGGACAGCCGAATTTTAAACGCCCTGAGCGCAATCGCCCAGAGCGCCTACCGCATGGCGAACGATATCCGGCTGCTACAGCACGACCGGCAACTGGAAGAACCCTTTGAAAAACATCAGATCGGGTCCTCCGCTATGGCCTACAAGCGCAACCCCATGCGTTGCGAACGAATCTGTTCGCTGTCGCGCTACCTGATGGCGGACGCGGTCAACGCGCCCATGACGGCGTCCGTACAGTGGCTGGAGCGTACGCTGGACGACTCGGCCAACCGCCGGATATCGCTTCCGGAAGGCTTTCTGTGTGCGGACGCAACGCTCCGGCTGTGCCGGAACGTTACGGACGGACTGCGCGTCAACGAAAAAATCGTGGACCGGACCTGCCGGGAGTATCTGCCGTTCATTGCCACGGAAAACCTGATGATGGAGGCGGTCAAACGCGGCGGGGACCGTCAGGAACTGCACGAAATCATCCGGCGTTGTTCCATGGCCGCTACTCTGCGAATGCGCGAGGGCGCGCCGTGCGACTTACTGGACCGGTTAGCGGAAGAACCGGCGTTTTCCATGACCCGGGAGGAGATGGAAACGCTTCTGGACCCGGCGCGTTATATCGGACGGTGTCCGGAACAGGTGGAGGCGTTTTTGCGGGACGTGGAGCCGTTGTTACGCGGAGCCAGTACGGACGCGGTGGAAATTAATCTGTAGCGGTTCAAAAACGGGACCGTCCCTGCACGGGGGATGGTCCCGCGGCGTTTGTCTGAATCCGGTTTGCGGTCAAATCTTTACTGACGGTATGTGTAAAACTTTCATTGGCAAGTAAACTAAAAAGGGACTGTGTCAAAATGTTGAGGCAGCCCCTGACTGGAATATAGTGGAGAATCAAAAAATACGACAGCCGCTTCCAAAGAAGCGGCTGAAGGCGTATGATAGAGCTATGCACATTCACACTAACAAAACGCGGGAAGATGATATAGCAATCCAAAAAAATCTTGCTAATAGTAGATAGAAATAATATAATAGTAAAGAGGTGATTGTGATGTTGAATAATGAGAAAAGAAATTTACTGGTAAAAACCTATAAGGAAATGCCTGACGCCGCAAAACTTGCGAAGATTTACAATATAAGCGCCAGTAGCGTATACCGTCTGGTTCGTCAGATGAAGGATACAGGGTCTGTGGACTTGCGTACAGGTT
>JAFSRH010000049.1 GCA_017446225.1 Oscillibacter sp. | reverse complement strand
GTCTTGAAAGAGGTTGTGCTGGAACGCATTCGCTCCGTAGTGGATTTTGTTCGCACTGACCTGAACGGATTTCAGGAGGAGTGGCTCCGCTGTCGGCGGGAGAAACGCGACAAGGTTCTCCGAAAGGACAGAAAGCGTCTGGCGCAGGCCCGGAAGCGGATGGACAATCTGGACACCCCCATCACCCGCGCCTACGAGGACAAGGTTCTGGGCGGCCTGAGCGAGGAGCGTTACCGTAAGATGGCAGAGGGCTACGAGGCCGAACAGGAGGCTCTCAAAACCGAGATTGGCGCTTTGGAAACCCGCGTGGAGCGTCAGGAGGAACAGGACAGCAATCTGAACCACTTCATTGCCCTGACAAAAAAGTACGTGGACATCAACGAACTGACGCCCGCCATCGTGAACGAGTTTGTCAAGAAGATTGTCGTAGGCTCCGCGACAGGGCGCGGACGGGCAAGAAAGCAAGAAATCCGCATTATCTTCAACTTTCTGGACGAGATGGAGATGCGCGGCGTGGACGACACGTTTGACATTTAACGTGACGGACATGACATAAACATCGGCAGGACGAAAAGAATATTGTTTTCGTCCTGCCAGTGATAGAGTTCTTTCCTTATCGTTATTTACATAAGTTGCAAAGCACAATCCAGCGCGGGTTCTGGCTGTGCGGCAAATGTCCGGCGTAACGCCGCGCCTGCTGGAACGGCGTCAGGATGGAGCCGTCCGACTGCTTCTGGCCTTTGCTGAGGTCGATATCCGCGCCCTTCTGCTCAATCAGGACGCGGGTTTCCTTGATGTAGCCGTCAATAAAGTTGGTATGGCTCAACTTTACGGGCAGTTCAAAGGCGATATACTGCGCGGGATTCTCCACGCCGTACACCGTCCGTAGCAGTTCCATTCAAAAGGATTGCGTTTCCTGTTTCTCATCCCCGCGCCTTGTCCAGTTGGCGACAAACTGTCTGGCGGCGGCTCGTTGCTCCATGTCTGTCATACGGCAACTCCCTGTGGAGGAAAAATCAATACGAAACAGTATATCACATTCCGGGGAAATGCGCAACCGTTTTTTGAACGTCATCCGGAGCAACAGCATTTAAAATTGCAAGATTTTTTCGGTAAAAGCGTCATGTTCAAACAGGAAGGCGGATCTGTGGCGCGTCTGACGATGGGCACATGCGGGACGGGCACTATGGCAATCGGCGCAACGGATGAGGCCGAACAAAGCGCCTTCTCTAACGGGGCAAGTGTTCGGAGAGGAATTAGCGGCGCTGGGCATTAACGTAAACTTGGGGCCTTGCGTGGACGTAATCACCGACTTGACCGACTTGGACATGAGTACCCGTGTCTTTTCCAATGACCCGCAGACAGCGGCGAAACTTGGGACAGCGTTCAAGAACGGCGTCAGCGAAAGCGGCGTCATCACGACCTACAAGCATTTCCCGAGCGCGGGCGATGGGAGCGATTATCCGACTTTCGTTAAACTGACGCTTGCGCAGTTGGAGGAGACCGGGCTGTCCGCGTTTCGTACCGCTCATAAACCGTCAAATTGCGCAAAGAAAACCTCCGTTTTTCAGAGGAAGGGTTTGATAACCTTCTCTAAAAAGCTGAAATTGCGTTCATACCGCAAACAATCCGCGAAATTTTGTGCAAAATCGCAACAATGAAACGAAGGTAGAAAATATTGCGGATATGGCTTGATTCTTTTCGACAAATCAGCTATGATATTCTGCGGAGAAAAGAGGGAAAGCATGTGTGGAGGGAGCAGATCTCTTTTCCTTTTGTCATAATAATTGTTTTCCGAAAGCGATGAAAATTCCTGATGATTATGTGAATTGAAATTGCCGCTCAAACGATTGAAATCAATTCCGCGCGGGAGATTGCGCGTTATGCGATATCTCCCCAAGGGGGCGAACGAATGCAAAAGGCCTATCGTTTCCCCCTTTTCCGTAAGGAGGGTTTTCCATCCGCTCAGATAGAATTGATTTCCGGGCAGTCAAAGCTCAAGGAAAGGCGGGAATCACAATGGAATATTACGCGCATATAGACGGGAACAGGACGCAGACCGTAAAAGCGCACATAGAAGCCGTTTCCCAACGCTGCGGGGAATTTGCCAACGCGTTCGGGGCAGGAAAACAGGGCGCGTGGATTGGTCTTGCCCATGACATTGGCAAATGTTCGGCGGCGTTTCAAGAACGTCTGCAAGGCGGCAAAATCGTAGACCACGCCACGGCCGGAGCGGTCGAATGTCTAAATGCGGACAAGGACGCGCTTTGGGCGGCGGAATGCGTGGCGGGACATCATAGCGGGCTGGCGGATTTGGGAAACTACCGGGACGCTGTGGAAGAGGCAACGCTGTGGGGACGGCTGAACAAAGGACGGAAAGGGAAAATTCCCGGATATCAATCTCCTGTAACCTTGTTCCCTGCTCCGCCGCCTCCGCCGTGCGGGACGGACGCGTTGTCATGGTCTTTTTACATTCGGATGCTCTATTCCTGTCTGGTGGACGCGGATTTTCTGGACACCGAACATTTTATGTCCGCCGGAAGCGTTCAGCGGGATGGCGGCGAACCGCTTTCCGTTCTGCTGGATCGCCTCATGGAAAAGAAAGTCCGCCCATGGCTGAAAGCGGCGGATGATCCGGATCCGTCTCTCTGCCGGCGGCGGGCCGAGATTCTACAAAAACGCTGTGACATTCTCCGTACCTGTCTGGAGGCCGGAACGCGTCCGAAAGGGCTTTATACTTTGACTGTGCCGACCGGCGGCGGAAAAACGATTTCTTCCATGGCTTTCGCTCTCCGTCACGCTCTGGCGCGCGGCATGGTCCGGGTGATTTACGTCATCCCCTATACCTCTATCATTGAACAGACGGCGGAAATTTTTCGGGACATTTTCGGAGCGGAAAACGTGCTGGAACACCACTCCGGCGAGCGTACATCCGGCAAGGGAACGGACAATGAGGACTACATCGGGAGCCGTCAGGAAACGCAAGCCGCCTTGGCCATGGAAAACTGGGACGCGCCGGTGATTGTCACCACGGCGGTACAGTTTTTTGAGTCCCTGTACGCCAACCGCCCCGCAAAATGCAGAAAATTGCACAACATCGCCAACAGCGTGATCATTTTTGATGAAGCGCAGACTTTGCCCACGCCTCATCTTTTGCCATGCGTAGCGGCTATGGCCAATCTGGTGAAACAGTTCCGGGCAACCGCCGTCCTGTGCACCGCCACGCAGCCCGCTTTGGACGGCCTTTTCCGGGAACACGGAATCGAGCCGAAAGAACTGTATCCCAACGCCGAGACGCTCTACGAACCGTTCCGCCGGGTCACGTTCCGAAACGCCGGAACGCTGGACGCGGAGCAACTCGCGGAACATCTCCGGACGTTTTCACAGGCGCTTTGTATCGTCAACAGCCGGAAAGCCGCGCAAGAAGTCTATCAAAAACTGCCGCAAGAGGGAAGTTATCACTTATCTACGCTCATATACCCCGCCCATCGGCGGACGATACTGGCCGAAATCAGACAGCGTTTGTCGGACGGCCTGCCCTGCCGGATCGTTTCCACGTCACTGGTTGAAGCGGGCGTTGACGTGGATTTCCCGGCGGTCTGGCGGGAAATGGCGGGGCTGGATTCCATCCTGCAAGCGGCGGGACGGTGTAACCGTGAGGGACGCCGGAGCGCGGAAGACAGCGTTGTGACCGTATTCGAGGGCGTGTCCCGGACGCCGCAAATGCTGGAACGGAACATTGGCGCGGCGCGTGAAGTTTTGAAAAACGGCGTATGTCCGGACGCCCCGGAGACCGTGGCCCGATACTTTCACGCTTATTTGGACCTCGCCGGACGGGAAGCGTTGGACGTGACGCAAATGGTAAAGGCGTTCCGGGAAGGGTTCAAGGGACGTTCCCTGCCCTTCCGAACCGTGGCGGAGAACTTCCATATGATTGACAGCTCCACAAAGATCGTCTATATCCCCCAAGGGAACGGGAAAAAACTTCTGGAACAGCTTGAGTTTGCGGGGCCGTCCCGTTCTCTGTACCGGAAACTGGGACAGTACGCGGTAAACGTTTATGAACGCCAGTATCAGGAACTGCTCAACGCCGGAAGTATTGAGGCGTTGGACAATGACAGCGCGGTACTGCGGGACGAAACGAAATACAGCCAACAAACGGGATTATCCGTGGACGCGGGAGACCTGCGTTTTCTGAACCTCTGAGAATGGCGGACGGGACAAGGCCTTTGTGCCTTGTCCCGTCCGCGTTTTTGCAACTGAAATTAAATTAATTTCAACCCACAGACGTTTCGCTGTCTGACGCATTTATTATACCATCCTTGTCAAGCCCTTTTGCAATCATGTCCTTAACTTAAATTTAATTAGAAAAAGTATATTGACAAGTATCCTGTTTCCTGCTATACTCCTTCCTATCAAGCCCAAACGACAGGGCAGATGAAAGGAGTGAAAACTATGTCGGTTTCTTTGGAAGTCTGGGGTGACTACGCCTGCTTCAGCCGTCCGGAAATGAAGGTGGAGAAAGTGAGCTATGACGTCATCACGCCATCCGCGGCGCGCGGCATTCTGGACGCTATCCTGTGGCACCCGGGCATGAAATGGCACGTTGATCGGATCCAAGTCTGTTCCCCCATCCGCTTTACCAACATCCGGCGGAACGAAGTCAGCCAGACCATCAGCGCCCGTAACGTGCGGGCGGCTATGGGCAAAGGCGCGGAGGCGTTGGACGGGCTGTATCTGGTGACTTCCGACTGTATCCAGCAGCGGGCCGCCATGATTCTCCGGGACGTGCATTACGTCATTGACGCCCACTTTGAAATGACGGACAAGGCCGCGCCAAGCGATAACAAGGCCAAATTCCGCGAAATGGCCCGGAAACGGATTGCCAAGGGGCAGTTTTATCACGCTCCGTATTTTGGAACAAGGGAATTCCCTGTACAGAAGTTTCAGGAATGCGAGGAGCGTCCCCTTTGCCCGGACGAGTTGAAGGGGGAAAAAGATTTGGGCTGGATGTTGCTGGACATGGATTTCTCGAACCCGAAAGACATTCAGCCGCGATTCTTCCGCGCTGTCATGCGGGACGGCGTCATTGACGTGCCCGACTTTGAAAGCGAGGCGGTCAAAGGATGATTCTGCAAGCCCTGAACCAGTATTACGAAGATTTGGCGCGGGCCGGAAAAATCGCCCGTCCCGGCTGGGCCAAGGCGAAAATCAGTTACGCCCTGTGTATCAACCACAACGGGGAACTGGAACAGGTGGTTCCGTTGCTGACGGATACCGGAAAAAAGAAGCCATTGCCCCGGGAGTTCGATTTGCCCGCGCCGGTGAAGCGTACCGTAGGAATTGCGGCTAATTTTCT
Source organism: Oscillibacter sp. (assembly GCA_017446225.1). Classification (GTDB taxonomy): domain Bacteria; phylum Bacillota; class Clostridia; order Oscillospirales; family Oscillospiraceae; genus Oscillibacter. The sequence goes on along the minus strand of JAFSRH010000049.1, from coordinate 1,093 downwards.
ATGGGACAACTCCGCCTATCTGCTGGGCGCGGACAACAAGGGAAAGCCGGAACGGAGCGCGGATTGTTTCAAGGCGTGCGGACGCTTCCATCATCAACTGCTGGACGGCGTGGATTCTCCCGCCGCGAAAGCGGTTTTACGGTTCTTTGATACGTGGATTCCCGCGGAAGCGTTGGAACATCCCGCGTTGCAAGGGAAACCGGAATCCGTCATGGCGGGAGCAAACCTGATTTTCCGTGTGAACGGCGCGTTTCCCCACGAAGAGGACGCAATCAAAGAGGCGTGGCAAAATTACTACAGTCTGGAAGCGGGAGAAAGGCGGCAATGTCTGATTACCGGACGGCAAGACGTGATTGCCGCCGTGCACCCATCCGTTAAAGGCGTACAGGGCGCGCAATCCAGCGGCGCGGCGCTGGTATCGTTCAACGCCCCCGCCTTTTGCTCGTACGGAAAAGAACAGAATTTTAACGCCCCTGTGGGAAAGTCCGCCGCGTTCGCCTACACCGCCGCGCTAAACCATCTGCTTGCGGATAAGGAACACGTACAAAAAATCGGAGACGCGGCTGTCGTTTGCTGGGCGGAAGGCGCGGAACCGCAGTATCAGGGTTTTTCCATGGCGGCCCTGTTCGGCGCGCCGCCTCCGGAAGGGTTCACGGATAACGAACTGTATTCCGCCGTGGAACGGCTCGCGCACGGATTGCCCTATGAGTGCGAGGAATGGAAACTTGACCCCAACCGCTCGTTTTATATTCTGGGCCTCTCCCCCAACGCGGCGCGGCTTTCCGTACGCTTCTTCTACCGGGATACGTTCGGGCGGATTATGCGGAACGTCAACGACCATCACAAGCGCATGGAGATTGTGCGCCCGTCTTTTGACCCGTTCGAGACCGTCCCGATGTGGAAGATGTTGCAGGAAACCGTGAATTTGAAATCGCGGGACAAGTCCCCAAGTCCCGTTATGGCGGGAGCAACGGCGCGAGCGATTTTCAGCGGGACGCCCTATCCGGTTTCTTTGCTGGAAAATGTCATGTTGCGCATTCGCGCGGAACGGGAGATTACCCGCGGACGCGCTGCAATACTCAAGGCGTATTAT
>JAFSRH010000048.1 GCA_017446225.1 Oscillibacter sp. | reverse complement strand
TCCTTACTGGAGGAGCTGGAGCACGCCCTGAGGCTGTTGATTCGCCTGCGCAAGCATGGCCTGCGCGGACTGCACCAGAATGCTGTTCTTCGTGTACTTCATCATTTCATCGGCCACATCCGTGTCACGGATAGTGGACTCAGCGTCCTGAATGTTCTCCTGCATCACAGAGAGGTTGTTAATGGTGTGTTCGAGACGGTTCTGGATTGCGCCCAAGCCGCCGCGGACGTCAGATACGCTGTTAATCGCGCTCTGAATTTTCGTCATTGCCTTTGCCGCAGAATCTGCGTCTTCAATACTGACACTTTCAATACCCAAAGCCTGCGCGTGGATATCACTGATTGCTACATCCATCTGGTTGAAGCTGTCAGCGGTATCACCAATTTGGAGCGTAAGCGAACTGCCGCCCAGCTTGATTTTATCCTCGAAAACAAGGTCACCAATCGCAATACCAGCACTGGGATCGGCAGCATCATAGCCCTGAATTTTCAGGCCTGTGATACGCGAAATGTCAGCGGCCATCTTAGCTGTAGCGTCTTTCGAGCCACTAGCACCATAGTTCTTCACGTCCAGAACCAAAATGTTGACATCATCGCCCAAAGAAGCAACTTGTGACGCAGTCAAGGTGGTGCCGCCACTTGACGCCGCCGCGTTCGTCACGAACTTATAGCCGTTAATCTCGAAGATTTTAGCTTTCAGTTCAGCGGCGGTATCAGTGTTAGTAGTAGCTTTAATGCCGGTAGAAGCGTTGAATTTTTGCAGGGCATCTCTCGGAGCGGCTGTGGTTATTACGGGTTTGTCAGCTTTTCTGGTGCCTCCGGCTCCCCAAGCCGCGTCCGTACCAACCAGCGTTTTCAGCGTGGAATTTACACCAATACCGCGAATCTGCGCGCCCGCGCTACCAGCTTCCTTAGCCGTAAATTTGAGTGCGTCAGTAGATTTTTCAATAGTGAAAACACTACTCAGTTCCTCATTGCGGTTCAATCCGGCAAGAATGCCATCCTGAATTTGCGTCTTGGAGAGCTTACCGCTACTATCCAGCTTGTACTCCGCGCCGTTCACGTCTATGAACATATTATCGGTCGCGGTCGCGCTTACGACTTCGCCATCTTTGCCATGGAACGTGAGAGAAACAGTCGTAGTCTTTTCATTCCCGCTGGCGTCTTGCCATGTCACGGTGTAGTCCAGAGTTTTTCCAATGTCATCAGCAGTCAAAGAGGTGAAAGCCTCACTTGGATCGAAGTCGCCCGTTGTATATACGCCCTGAACAGCCTTCGTTTCCCCCATGATGATGTTCTGAATCTGGCTCTTTCCGGAGATAGAACCGTCCAGCAGTTTCGTGCCATTGAAGTTTGAGCTGTCGGCAATGCGGTTGATTTCTGTCCGAAGAGCGTCCACTTCTTTCTGCAACTGCTTGCGGTCCACATCATTGGAGTAGGTGCCGTTCGCGGATTGCTCCGCCAAGGAGTACATACGGTTGAGCATGGAGTGGACTTCCGTCAGGGCGCCTTCGGCAGTCTGCACAAGGCTGATGCCGTCCTTCGCGTTCTTCTGGGCGCCTTCCAAGCCGGTAATCTGGGCGCGCATCTTCTCCGAAATCGCAAGACCCGCCGCGTCATCGCCGGCGCGGTTAATCTTGTACCCGGAGGACAGCTTTTCCAAATTCTTGTTGATGGACTTTGTGTTGTTGTTGTAGTTGCGATAAGAACTCATCGCGGCAATATTATGTTGAACTCTCATTTTTTACATCTCCTTAAAACTGCGCGGCCGGTATCCTTACCGCCGCATATTGGTTTCTTTGCGTCTCCAAGCTCCGTAACGTCTGGCCATAACGCCCGGATTTCTTCGGCGCGGAACTATTCAAACGGCCTGCGCTTGACCGTAAGAACCTGATTTTATGCTATACTCGCATGAGATTTGAGAGAGGCAAAATATCCTTTACCAACCTGTTCCTGTAAATTGTACGTCATTCTAACAGAAACCGCTCCGCCTGTCAAGGAAAAATTTGACCGGCTTTTTACGGGCGTCCGTTCCAAAAGGTCTTCACTCTTTGTATCGACAGCAATTTGGAAAAATTAAGACCCTCTCCCGAAAAAAAATGCGCCCCCTCCGAAAATCAAACAGACCGGGAAGCGTGGGGTTCCCGCTTCCGGTCTGTTTTTCAGGCGCGTTATCGTCCGTTTTTACAGAATCAGCAGTTCTTTCGGGGCCTCCATGAGGTTCCGCCGTCCGGTTTCGGTAATCACGATGACGTCCTCAATCCGGACGCCTAACTTCCCCGGAATGTAAATCCCCGGTTCCGCGGATATCACCGCGCCGGCCGGCAAGGGCTTTTCGTTCAACGCGGACGCGTTCGGGTACTCGTGGATTTCCACGCCCACCCCATGCCCGAAACTGTGCGCGAAATACCCGCCGTACCCGGCGGCGGCAATCACGTCACGGGCGGCGGCGTCCACGGCCTTCCCCGTGACGCCCGCCTTGGCCGTCTCGATTCCCGTCAGTTGCGCGGCAAGCACGGTATCATAAATCCGCCTCATCTCGTCCGTGACGTGTCCGATGGCGACCGTACGCGTCATATCGGAGCAGTAGCCGCGGAACACGCACCCGAAGTCCATGGTTACAAACTCGCCGTCTTTCATGGCGCGGTCCGTGGGCACGCCGTGCGGCAGACTTCCGTTCGGCCCGGAGACAACAATCGGGTCAAAGGACTTGTCTTCCGCGCCGTAACGAAGCATAAGGTACTGTAACTTGGCGGCGATTTCCCGTTCTACGGCTCCCGGGCGAAGGTCGTTCAGGATTTCCCGGAAGGCCTTTTCCGCGATACGCTGGGCGTCCGTGAGGGCCTGTATTTCCCCGGCGTCCTTGACCTGTCGAAGTTCCGTCAGGATATCCGCCGCCGGGACCAGTTCGCAACGGAGCTTCTCCTTGTACTTGCGGTACGCCGCCACGGTCATATAGGCGTCCTCAAAGCCCACGCGCCGGAGGCCTTCCGCCTCGATCGCCTCATTGATCAGCGTTTCATAGCCGCGTCTGCCCGTCACGGCGCCGATATCGAACAGGCCGGAAAGACGTTTCCCGGCGGCTTCCGTATAGCGGCTATCGGTAAAGTAGAACGCCTTTGCACGGGTAATCAGCGCGGCCCCGTCCGTGCCGGAGGACATGAAACCGGTCGCGTAAAAGCGGTTGGCCTGATGGGTCAGCAACAGGGCGTCAAGCTGACGCGTTTCCAGACGCTCCCGAATGGCTTGCAGATGGTTCATAGTGTCGTACGATCCCTCTTTCTTTGTACGGGGAAGCGGCGCGGCGCCGCTTCCCTGCGCGTGTCAGTCCTGATAGTTGCGCATTCTCCAGACAATGGCCGCCGCCTGTCCGCGGTTGAGCGTCCCGCCGGGGCGGAACGTGCTGACGCCTTCCTCATAGTAGCCGTTAATAATCCCGGCGGCGTTCAGGGCCTTGACGCTGACGTTGTCGGTGTCGGAGAAGGGCTGTACGCTGGAAAGGTGGGAGGTGTCCAGTTTCATGGCGGCGGCGGTCAGTTCCGCCACTTCCAGCCGCGTGACAGGCTCCCAAAGGTCGATCTCGTGCGGCAGAAGGCCATCGGCAACGGCCTTGTCAAGATAGCCTTGGAACGGAGACATGGTCGTACCCTGCTGTTCCGGATACCCGGCGGCCAGCATGATCAGCTTCAGCGCGGCCCCCCACGTTACGGAAATGCCGGGACGGTACGTGTCATCGCCGTAACCGCCGATTACGCCGGCGGCGGCCAGTTCCGTCACGTACTTGTAGCACCAGACGCCGGACGTCACGTCCGAGAAGCGTTTGAGGGTGGAAATAATGCCGAGGGTGAAATGTCCGATTCCGGCGGCGTTGCCATCGCCGTCCGCCACGAGATAGGGAATGTCCACGGAACCGGTAAAGTCATCCGCGGGGACAAAGCGCAAGTCGCTGATTTTCGGCTGGATATCGGACCAGTGGTAAATCTGGGCGGGGTCGGCGGGGGTTTTGTCCTCTCCCACGACCACGGAGCCGACCGCGGGGTCCGGCAATTCCAACAGGCGGAAGCCGTCCATGTCCGCGCCGGTGGCGTCCTTGGTATGCTGGGCGAGGTTGGACGCGGGGAAGGTGACGGTTCTGCCCTTGGGAATGGCCCCGTAAACGTCCTCAATGGGGGCCTTTGTCACGCTGAGGAGGATGTTTCCCGTACACTGGACCATATTTTTGTCGGCGTCCAGCCCCGTGACGGAAAAGGCAATGGTTTCACAGTAATTCTTTTCCACCACGGGGACGTAAGTCAGTTCCGCGAGGGAATAGCGGTCGGCGAAAGCGGGGCTGAAGTAGAAGCGCATATAGGAAAGGTTGCCGAAAAGGAGTTCCATTTTGGGACTGTCGCCGTACGCGCTGGAAGCGTAGTAGTCGTAAAAGAGCGTTCCGTACAGGGGAAGGTTGCTGAAACTGACGTGACTGATGGTCCCGCCGGGGAACGTTTTCCGGAAAAAGCGCTCGAAATCATCGGAGACCAGCCGGAAGGGCGTGTTCCAAGTGGCGGCGTAGAGCAGATTTCCCGCCGGGACGGGCGTCCCCTCAAAGGGTTCCGTGATGTTCACCGCTTCCGAAGCGGGTTGTACGGGTTCTCCCGGTTGCGGTACGGGTTCCGTAGGCGTAACGGGTTCTCCCGGTTCCTGTACCGGTTCCGTAGGCGCGGGTTTTTCCGGTTCCTGTACGGGTTCTGTGGGCGTAACGGGTTCGTTCGGCTCCTGTACGGGTTCTGTGGGCGTAGGCTCCGCCAACTCCGTGCGCGCGGTTTCAAGCTGTTCGGGGTCCGCCGCCTGAATCCGTACCAACATGGTAATTACGGCGGTATCCTGCCGGGAGTCGTGCAACGTGCATTCCAGATGGACCGTACGGGCCGGCGCGGACAGCGGCACGGAAAAAGACAGACTTTCCAGCGCATAGTCTCCGTATTTGTCCGAATCGGCGTAGAAGCGGAAATCATCAATGGTCTGTGCGGTAAGCATAGTCTCTTCCAGTCCGCCGACATTCACGAGAAGGAAGCCGGTTTCCGCGGAGAGCGTGTCTATCGTGCGGAACGTTACATAACGGAATGTACCCTTGAGTTTCGCCTGTGCGGGGGTGGAGAAGTCCAAAAGGTCAAACTCCACGCGTTCCCCGGCCCGGACCAGATAGACAATATCGGCGTCCGTTTCCGCGGGCGCGGACGGCGTTTCTGTAGATGTAGATGGCGTTTCCGTAGACGCGGGCGGCGTTTCCGTGGACGCGGACGGCGTTTCTGTGGATGTGGATGGCGTTTCCGTAGACGCGGGCGGCGTTTCTGCGGATGTGGGCGGCGTTTCCGGTTGGACCGGGTCCTCGGCGGGGGCGCTGGCGGACGGCAGAGACGGTCCGTATACGGGCGCGGGATTTGTGTTGCTGGCTTTGGCCCAGTTGATTTGTATTACCAGCGTACCGGAGTAATGTTCCGTCCGCCCGTGGACCGTGAACGGAAGCCGGACAAGGGTCCCGCCGGCCTCATTCGCCGCCAGAAAGGTCATCCCGCTGATGGGATAGGAGCCGTACCGGCTGGACGAGTAGAAGAAATCGGCGTCCCGGAGCATATCGGCGTTAAACAGCTTTTCGGACTTGCCCTCAAAATCGTAATAGAGGTACCCTTTATCGGGCTGGAAAGAATCGTCCGGCTGAAACGTGAGGGAGCGGAACGAATCCTGAGCGGTAGCGTGGTCTTTGAAGAATTCGCGGAAGTCGTTCCGGTCGAAGCGGAGGATGTCGCCCGCGGTGACGTGCCATGTCAGGTCCACCACGGACGTTTCCTGTAAGGCGGCCGCGCTTGCCGTTCCCTGTACGGCAATGTCAACCTGTCCGACACAGCTTTCCGAGTCGCCGAAGGCGTTGAACACCAGCGTAACGGTATTCCCTTCCGCCTGACGGTTGGCCACAAAGGACAGGGTTTCCAGCGGATAGGTACCGTACAGGTCGGAGCGGTCATAAAAACGGGCTTCTTCCAGCATATTTCTTGTAAAGGCCGTTTCCGTCTCGGTGGCGTAGTCGCAGTAGAGGATACCATTGGAGGCCTTCAGGGAGCTGTCGGACTGAAAGGTGACAAAACGGAAGGTGTCGGTCTGATAATGGGCGTAGAAAAAGGCGCGGAAATCCCCGGCGTTCAGCGCGATGGACCCGCCGGGGGTGACGGTGTAGAGGATATCGGGACTTCCGGCGCTGAGGGCGTAAGTCTCGATATCGGGAGCGGGGGCGGCGTACGCCTGTGGCAGGAAGGTTACCAGCAGGCAGAGCGCGCAGAACGCCGCCGTGATACGCGGTAATCGAAGTTTGTTCATGAAGCATTCCTCCAGTGAATGAAGAGAAGTCGCGGACGCGCGAAAGGAAAGCCCGTTCCGCGCACGATCCAAAATCAGGGACTTTCGGATGAAGGGGCACGGAAAACGTAACATTATATTACGCTTTTTCGCCGAATAATGCAAGAACAAAGTGTAAACAGTCTGTAAAAACAAGGCGGCCGGCGGGGAGCGGCACCACAGACGGGGATGGAAACCGTCCCGGAAGCATACCATGAAAAAGTGACGGAAAGGGTCCGCGTTTTTTGTCGGGAATGTCAAAAATTCATGGGGCCGACAGATACCTGTTGCAAAACAACGGTCATATGCTACAATAAAAGCGGCCGAAACATCGGAACATTGTGCAACTTGTGGAAAGGGGCGATACATCATGCTTGCGGACGGCTTCTGGATTGGTTTTTTAGGCGCGGCAATGGCGGGGGCGTTCGCCTTCCGGCAGGCGGGACAGGCGCTGTCCTGTCCGGAAGGTTCGGAAAAAATGCGGAAAATTGCGGAAAGTATCCGGCAGGGGGCCAACGCCTACCTCAAACAGCAGTATACCGCGGTTTTTCGCGTCTTTGTGACGGTCTTTCTGCTCCTTCTTCTGCTCGCGTTCGGAAGCGGCGGACAAATGCTGTCCCGTTACACGCCCTTCGCGTTCCTGACGGGCGGCGTGTTCTCCATGCTCGCGGGGTTCATTGGCATGAAAATCGCCACGAACGCCAACGCGCGGACCGCGTACGCCGCCTCGGAGAGTATGAACCGGGGCTTGAAAGTGGCCTTCTCCGCCGGTTCCGTGATGGGCTTTACGGTCGTGGGACTCGGTATGCTTGACATTACCCTCTGGTTCTTTCTTCTGCGCTACGCCTTCGGCGTGGACACCCCGGAAACGCTGGGCAATATCATGGTCATGAACGGGATGGGCGCGTCCTTTATGGCCCTGTTCGCGCGCGTGGGCGGCGGAATCTACACGAAAGCCGCGGACGTGGGCGCGGACCTTGTCGGGAAGGTGGAAGCCGGGATTCCGGAGGATGACCCCCGCAACCCCGCCACGATTGCCGACAACGTGGGCGACAACGTGGGGGACGTGGCCGGAATGGGCGCGGACCTGTACGAGTCCTACATTGGCTCCATACTGGCTACCTTCGCGCTGGGGGCCGCGGGCGGCTACGGCTGGCGCGGACTGTTACTGCCTATGGCGCTGGCGGTCTGCGGAATTGTCTGTTCCATTCTGGGGTCGCTTCTCGTGCGCACGGGGGAGGACGCCGGACAGGAAACGCTCCTGAAAAGTCTGCGTACCGGGACCTATACCGCCGCCGTACTTTCGGCGTTGGCCGCCGCGCCCCTGACCTTTTTTCTGTTGGACGGCAATATGGGCGTTTACGTGGCCATTCTCAGCGGACTGGCCGGGGGCTGTGCAATCGGCTACTTTACGGAATACTACACTTCCGCGTCCTACAGGCCGACACAGGAACTGGCCGCCACTTCGGAAACAGGCTCCGCCACGCTGATTATCGGCGGGTTGTCGCTGGGAATGCGTTCCACGGCGGCTTCTATTTTGATTGTAGGCGCGGCGGTACTGGTAAGCTACTTCGCGGCGGGCGGCACGGTGTCCGTCACGGACGCCTCGGGGATGTTCGGCGCGGCCTTTCAGCGGGGCCTGTACGGAATCGGAATCGCGGGCGTTGGGATGTTGTCCACGCTGGGCATTACGCTGGCGACCGATGCCTATGGACCGGTGGCCGATAACGCGGGCGGTATCGCGGAAATGAGCGGACTTCCGGAGAACGTCCGCGAGCGTACGGACGCGCTGGACGCGCTCGGCAACACGACCGCCGCCACCGGAAAGGGCTTCGCAATCGGTTCGGCGTCTCTGACTTCGCTGGCCCTGCTGGTCTCCTACGTAAATATTGTGCGGCAGCGCACGTCCGAAACGCTAAACTTTACGCTGACCAGTCCCACGGTACTGGTCGGCGTGTTCGCGGGGGCCATGCTGACGTTTGTGTTTTCGGCGTTCACCATGAGCGCGGTACAGCGCGCGGCGCAGTCGATTGTGGAGGAAGTCCGGCGGCAGTTCCGCGAAATCCCCGGCATTATGAAGGGGGAAGCCGAACCGGATTACGCCGCCTGCGTGGCGTTGTGCGCGAAAGACGCCTTACAGGAAATGGCGGTTCCGGCGCTCTTGGCGGTCGCCGTGCCGATTGCAACGGGGCTGTTACTTGGGCCGACCGGCGTTGTGGGGTTGTTGTGCGGGGTGTCGGTAACGGGCTTCGCAATGGCGGTGTTTATGTCGAACGCGGGCGGCGCGTGGGACAACGCGAAAAAGTACATTGAAGAGGGGAACCACTGCGGCAAGGGGTCCCGACAGCATAAAGCCGCCGTTGTGGGCGACACCGTGGGGGATCCGTTCAAGGACACCTCGGGGCCGTCCCTGAACATCCTGATTAAACTTTGTTCTACGGTCTCCATTGTCTTTTCCGGCCTGATCGCGGCGTATAATCTGCTCTCCCTGTTCGCCTGAGAATCAAAACGCGCCTTCCCTGTTCCCGGGGAAGGCGCGCGTCTTACTGTCCGGCGGCGAACTCCTGAATGCCCGCAACGGTGCGTTCATAGAGCGCTTTTAAGTCCGCGAAACGCTGACTGATTTCGTCCTCCGACAAGGTTTTCGCGTTGCCGGGGCGGTACTCTTCGGAGATTTCGCTTGCAATTCTGGAAAGCTCGTTCAGCCCCAGATTGGCGCAGACGCCCTTCATGGCGTGGGAGCCTTCAAACATACCGGTTTCGTCTCCGCTCTCACGGGCGGCAAAGAGCCGTTCGCAGGACTTGTCCGTAAGGAATCGCTGAACGAACTTGGCAATCATTTTGTCGGACGGCAGAATTTTCTTCGCGCTCTCGTAACTGCCCCCGATGTTTTCGTACAGTTCCTGAATGGTCATTACGTTTGCTCTCCTTTACAGATTCGTTACGCGCAACGGGCGGAAATGTATTGTTCAAACTCCGGACCGGGAAGCGGCTTGGAATAGTAATAGCCCTGAATGTAGTCACAGCCCAGCACTTTCAGCGCGGCGACCTGATCGGCGGTCTCCACGCCTTCCGCCACGGTCTTGAGGCGCATTCCTTCCGCCAGCAGAACCGCGTAGCGGAGGATGCTGTAGTCACTGGTCGCGGAGGCTTGCCGGATGATGCTCATGTCGAGTTTCAGTACGTCCAGCGTAAGGGTATTTAAGGATGTCAGGGAGGAGTAGCCGGAGCCGAAATCGTCCAGCTCAATGATGAAGCCGTTTTCGTGGAGGCGTTCCAGCGTGTTGGCAATCAGTTCGGGGTTGTCGCCGGCGATGGACTCCGTCAGCTCGATATGCAGAAGGGAGTGGTCAAGGCCATATTTGTCGGCAAGGGTGGCGATTTTTTCCGCCAAGTCTATCGTCTCAAAGTCCATCCGGGAGACGTTTACAGAGATGGGCACCGCCGGAAGGCCTTCGTCCAGCAGTTTGCGCAGTTCCCGGCAGACTTCCTCCCAGATGTAAAAGTCCAGTTTTGTGATGAAGCCGTTTTTCTCGAACAGCGGAATGAACATCCCCGGGCTGATGAAGCCCAGTTGCGGGTGAATCCAGCGCACAAGGGCTTCCGCGCCGCCGGTGGTGTCATTTTCGAGACTGTGCTTGGGCTGATAGTAAATCTGAAACTCCTTGTTTTCAATGGCCGGTTCGGCGAACTCGACAAGCTGGTGTTCCCGTAACTGCATACGCCGCATTTCCTCATCGTACACGGCCACGGGGGTGTTAAAGCGTCCTTTGATTTGCCGGAGGGCGAGCGTGGCGCGGTCGCAGGCGTTGGAAATGGACACTTCCCGGTCGATATCCTGTGCAATGCCGTATTTCAGGCTGAAATTCATGGGCTGTTGGTCGGGGTTATGGTGAAAATGGGCGTTTTTCAGGATTTCGGTCCATTCCTGTTCCTGATGTTCGGTCAGGAACGCGAACACGTCCGCGCCGAGGCGTCCGCCCAGAATCATGCCGGGGAGTATCTGCGGCAGCCATCCGGCGAGGTCATGGAGGAAGCGGTCGCACTGGTCGCGGCCGTAGCGTTCGTTCATGGTCCGGAAGTTCTCCACATCGCAGCAGACAACATCGTAATGTCCTTCCGGATTGGTTTGCAGGACAATGGAGGCGTTGTGAAAGAAGAACTCCTTGCTGTACAGGCGGGTCAGATCGTCCAGTTCAAGGCGGTTGAGCATGGCGGAGGATTCCTGAAGGCGGATCAGGCTCATCATGCGGTTTTTCATGACCTCAATGTTGTAAGGCTTTGTGATAAAGTCGGTGGCGCCGAGCTTCAGACAGCGGATTTCATCATCAACGGAATCGCTGGCCGTCATGACAATGACGGGCACGGAGTCAAAACGTCCGCTCTCACGTTTTCTTTCCAGAAACGTGAAACCATCGCAGATAGGCATATATACGTCCAGAAGGACCATAGAAATGTCGTTTCCGTGCTCTTCCAGCGTCAGCAGGCCCACAACGCCGTTTTCCGCCTGTAAGACGTCAAAGTCATCTTCCAGAAGATCGCAGAGAATCTCCCGGTTCATATCGTTATCTTCCACGACCAGAACTGTACGCCGTTCTGTAAAGCCTTCCATTTTGCGTTTCATGCCTGTTTCCTCTCCTAAAACGTAGTAGTCACTGCCGCACAGAACTTCCCGCAAAGAGGGAGGCGGAGAGCTGTCTTTGTCAGTTAAGGGTATTTTACCCCATTCTCTGGGAGAATGCAAGTGTTCTTTTGACGTTTCGCGACTTTTTGCGGCAACAAACAAAGACGGGTCCCATAGGGAACCGCCTTCGCGAAATTGGAGCGGGCAACGAGGCTCGAACTCGCTACCTCCACCTTGGCAAGGTGGCGCTCTACCGGATGAGCTATGCCCGCGCGAACAGGGGATAGTATAACAGAAACGGGAAGGGCTGTCAAGAGATTTTTTGAAAAATCCCGGCGCAGGCGGAAGCCGACACGTCCGGAATCTTGAATCCAACGGAGCGGATTTTGCGCGGAAAACGCTGTAAAAATACGGAAAAAGAAACTTCTTGACAGGATGGGCCGGACATGGTAAGGTAAAACACAGCGTAAAATTCCGCTTTGGGGGGGACTTGCCATGTTGTTAAAACTGCTCCACGCCGTCAACGCCTGTTGGACCGATTTCGTATTGCTGTTCCTGACGGTCGGGGTCGGGGTGTGGTACTCCGTCAAGACGGATTTTGTACAAGTCCGCTGTTTCCGGGAGGCGGTACGGCGTGCGTACCGCGGCCTTTCCGGGCATGGGGCGCGCCACAGTCACGGGATGTCGTCCGTACAGGCGCTCTCCACGGCGTTGGCCGGACAAATCGGGGCCGGAAATCTGGTCGGGGCCGGGGGCGCGATTCTCTTCGGCGGACCGGGAGCCGTCTTTTGGCTCTGGGTCCTTGCCTTTTTCGGCATGGCGACCGCTTACGCGGAAACGGTCCTTGCCTTGCGGACGCGTCCGAAAGCGCGGGAGCGTCACTATCAGGGCGGACCCGTCTACTATATCGCCGCCGCGTTCCCTGAGGAATGGGGCGAACGCCTTTCCGGCGTGTTCGCGATGGCGGCGGTTCTCGCGCTGGGCTTCTTCGGACCCATGACGCAGTCCAACGCGATCGGGGCCGCGTTCCGGTACTCGTTCGGCGTCCCGGCGTGGCTGACGGGACTGCTCCTGACCGGACTTTGCGGCGCGGTCTTTCTGGGCGGTTACCGGCGTATCGCGGCTTTTGTAGAGCGTCTTATGCCTCCGGCGACGGCGTTGTTTCTGTTCGCCGGGGCGGTCGTTCTCCTTGCCAGAATCGCCTATCTGCCTTCCGCGCTCTGGATCATTTTCAAGTACGCGTTTACGCCCCATGCCATTATCGGCGGCGGGTACGGGGCCGCGCTCAAAGCCGCCGTCAGTCAGGGCGCGAAACGCGGCCTCTTCTCGAACGAGGCCGGGATGGGTTCCGCGGTCCACGCGCACGTACAGGCGAACGTGGAGCGGCCGCATGAACAGGGCTTGGCGGCGATGGCGGGCGTGTTTATAGATACGTTTGTTGTGCTGACTCTCAACGCGCTTGTCATTGTCTCCACGCTCTACACAAAGGGCGGCCCGTTGGAGTACGGTTACACCGGACCCGCGCTGGAAACGCTTCGTCAGGCCAATTTGACGCAGGCCGCTTTCGGCACGGTATTCGGCGGCGGGTTTGGAGGCGTATTCGTGTCGCTGTGCCTGTTCGTGTTCGCGCTCTCCACGATTCTGAACTGGAACCTTTTCGGCCGGATGAATATGATCTACCTCTTCGGCCGCGATTCCAACACCGCTTACACGCTTGCCGCGCTGGTGTTTATTTTTCTGGGTACGCTGGCGTCCACGGATTTTGTCTGGGAACTGGCGGACTTTTTCAACCAGTGGATGGTCGTTCCGAATGTCGCGGCGCTTTTCGTCCTGACGGGAAGCGTGGTTTCTGTCCGACACCGGAAACGGTAGTGAAGAAGGGGTTGTCTCAAAAGTCGTATTTTTTAATTTTTCATTATATTCCAGTCAGGGGCTGCATCAACATTTTGACACAGCCCCCTGTTCCGGCTATGCCAGCAAACTTTCGAGCGTTGAGAAAAGAAGCTCCGGGACTACGGGCTTGCTGAGGTGGGCGTTGAGACCGGCCTGTAAGCTCCGCTGTACGTCCTCGTCAAAGGCGTTGGCGGTCACGGCGATAATGGGAATGGATTTCGCGTCCGCGCGGTCCATGGCCCGGATTTTCATGGAGGCGGTCAGCCCGTCCATTTCCGGCATCCTCATGTCCATCAGAATGGCATCGTACCACCCTTCCGGGCGGGAGGCGAAGAGTTCCACGGCAATTTTCCCGTTTTCCGCGTGGTCCGCCTGTATTTCCTTCATTTCGAGAATTTCGATCAGGATTTCCGCGTTAATGAGCATATCTTCCGCCAGAAGCACTCTCCGGCCCTTCAGGTCGGCCTTTTTGATCCGGGCGGCTTCCCGATCTCTTTTTTCCACCGCCCGCCGGAACTCGTCCAGCATGGTGGCCGCGGAAAGAGGTTTTGCGAGGAAGCTGTTTACGCCGACCTGTACGGCCTCTTCCAGTATGGTATCCCAGTTATACGCGGTCAAAATAATAATGGCGGATTCCCCGTTTAAAATCGTCCGGATTTCTTTTGTAGTCTTCAGGCCGTCCATGTCCGGCATTTTCCAGTCGACCAGAATCAGGTCGTACGGCTCCCAACGGGCGTGGCGGAGGCGCACCATTTCCACCGCTTCCGCGCCGGAGGCCGCAAGGTCCGAGACAACGCCCACCTTATCTAAAATCAGTTTGGAGTGTTCGCGCGCGATCGGGTCATCGTCAATGAGCAGTACGTTCAGGCCGTGGAGCTGGAAGTCGTTCCCGTCCGTCTCAGAGGCGTAAGGCTGGGCGTCTGGCAGTGTGACGGATACGGTGAACGTTGTGCCCACGCCCTTTTCGCTGTCCACTTCAATACGGCCGTTCATCATTTCCAAGATATTCTTTGCTATGGCCAGCCCGATTCCCGTACTGCCGTACTTGTTGGTATTGGTGGAGGAGGAATCTTCCTGACTGAACGTATCGTAGAGTTTCGGGAGGAACGACTTTTCCATGCCGATTCCCGTATCTTTGACCGTAAAGCGTAACGTGGATTTCCCGTCAAAGTGCGCCGTGCGTTCCACGGTCAGCGTAACGGAGCCGCCTTTGGGCGTAAACTTGACCGCGTTGCCCAGAATGTTGATAATGACCTGCCGGAGTTTCACGTCATCGCCAATGTAGTAATCGCTGAGCTGTCCGATCACGTGGCAGTCGTACGAAAGGCCCTTCTCACGGCACTGGCTGTCTATCATGGCGTTCATCTGGTCAAGGAGTTTCGGGAAGGAAAACTTCTCGCTTTTCACGAGCATTTGTCCGGACTCAATCCGGGACATATCCAAGATATCGTTAATGAGTCCCAAAAGGTGCTGGGCGGAAATCCCGATTTTTTCGAGATACGTTCTTGTGCTGTCGGGAAGGTTCGGGTCATGGAGCGCGATATTGTCCAGTCCTATGATAGCGTTCATCGGCGTGCGAATTTCGTGGCTCATACTGCTTAAAAAGGCGGTTTTCGCCTTACTGGCGTCCTTAGCGAGATTGAGCGCGTCACTGAGCGCCTGTTGCCGGGAGAGGTCTTCCCGCGTTTCCCGGTCCACGTCCGCGAAGCCCACGCCCACCGCGCGGAGACGGCGATCCGGCTGGCGTACTCCCGCGATACGAAGCATTTCATAGGATTCGTAGCCGTCCATGAGGACCAGATAACGAAGCGTCAGGATCGGTTCGCGGTCGAGTTCCCGCCGGATGGTTTCCGGGTCAATGGTACGAAGAAAGGCGTCCCGGTAATTCTCCGCCACGTAGCGGTTCGCGTACTCCGTGAAAACCGCGCGAAAGGAAAAACGTTCCCCTTCCCGGAGGCCACGGTCAATGCGGGAATGTTCCCGGTAACAGATTCCCTCATCATTGTCCAAGTTGACATAGTAAATGCCGCGGTAATCGGAGGAGAGCGCGCCGATCATACCGTTGGCCTGCGCGTACGTGTTATCAAGGTACTGTTTGAGGTGTTTTCGCATGGAGCGGAGCCGCTTTCCAAGTTCCAGCATTTCCTCTTCCGGGGGTTCCTCTCCGATGGGTTCCGCGGGGAACAGGTCAACGTTCCGGGGTCCAAGGGCGATTTCTTTCATCAGTTCGTCCACGTCACAGGTCAGCCCGTTCAGTTCGCCGTTCAGGTCCCGGAACTGTTTCCGCATACGCCCGGTGATGACAAACACGACCAAGCCGCCCATACACAGGGAAAGCGCGCTGAACAGCAGTACGGTATAGGCGTAATTGGAAAGCTGCGTTTCGTACCAGTCGGCGCGGAAGTCCACGGCCACAATCCCGGCGACATGGCCGGCGGAGTCGAAGACGGGACAATAGGCGCTGTAAAACTTTCCCCACGCGTCCTGATAAGGTTCGTGGTCCACGGCGGGGGTACCGCGCGCGGCGGTTTTCAGGCCCTCCGTGACTTTCACCAGTTGTCCGAACTCGGCGGGGGTTGTCGGGTGGGGATCGACAAGGAAAATAAACGTGCCGTCCCCCATGTCGCGGATCGTGTAAATGAATTCAAGGTTGATATTTTCCTGAAAGAGCCGGAGCGTGTCATAGACGGTCTGATAGGCGGGGGTTCCCTGACTTTCAATGGTCAGGCGCGCCAGCGCATCGCCGTCCAGCATATGGGCGGAGGTGTTGACGATGTCCAGCATACGGTCATTGATCAGCGTTTTCATCAACGCCTTGGAGCGGCTGAGCAGTACGTAGCCGAAAATAATGTTAGCCACCAGCAGCAGCGCGGAAATGATGATCACAGCCTGCGTTGTCACGCTGATTTTGCGATTTTTCATGTCATTACACCTCGAAGTAAAACGCCTCTGTGATTCCGGAATTTCCGCTTTTGTCAACGGACCGCGTTCAGCACTCCGCCACTTTCACGTATACTTTGCGGTTCCGCGGCCCGTCGTATTCCAGAAAATAGACGCCCTGCCACGTCCCCAAAAGCGGCTGGCCCCGCTCCACAATGAGCGTCTCGGAGAAGCCCATCATGGACGCCTTCAGGTGCGCGGCGGAATTTCCCTCCGAATGCAGATAGCCGTCCTGCCACGGAACCATTTTATTGATTTCCTTCATGAAATCGGTTTGCACATCAGGGTCCGCGTTCTCGTTGACGGTGACAGCGGCGGTCGTGTGCGGCACAAATACCACGCAAAGTCCATTCTGTACGCCGCTGTCCGCGATGGCTTTCCGTACCTGCGCGGTGATGTCGAGCATTTGCGTGTGGGAGGATGTCCGGACGGAAAATGGAAAGACTGGCATAGACTATACTCCTAATACGAAGATTCGCAAGGTTTCAGGATAGTATACTACAAAAAAAAGGAAGTTTCAAGAGATTATGTACGGCTGTTGCCCTTGAAAACGGCGCCGGTATCTGGTATACTTCCAAACAAATCGGAAGCCGTTCGACTTTCAAAGAGCATGGAGTATTTACAAATGCGGGAAATTGCAACTTGTCAACTCAGATTACGTAAGCGGCCCCTGCCTCCGGCGATTGGGCTTGCTGTGTTCTGCGCCGCCGCCTTGATTTTATTACGGAGCACACCCACGACCACTGTCTTTCAATACGAGGGGATCGCCTTTGCCTACACGGACATTTTCGTAATCATAGCGGCGGGTCTCGGCGGGCTTGGATGCGGGCTGTTGTCCTTTGTCATCCTGTTCATTGGCGAATTTCTGCGCATTGGCGGGGATTTCTCCCTTTACGCGGTCTCCACGTACCTGATTTTGATTCTAATCTCGGCGTGGTTCGCCTACGCGGGCTTCTTCCGGGGATTCCGGAAAAGCGCCCTGTGCTGTCTCCTGTTGTCGGCCGTCTTAGCCCTCTGCTGGATGGTCACGTTTACAATCGCCATACCGGGCGAAGATTTTGAAAACATTTTCAGGAACCGTTCGTACTGGCGGCTCTTTCTCGGCGCGCTTCCGGAAACGGCCCTGTCGGTCGCCTTTCTCACGCTGTTCTTCCGCTACGCGCCCGCAAAGGTCAAGTACAGTATCGGGAGCGGCTGGTTGTACGCGGGTTCCGGTCAGGACGAGGAAGAGCGGTGGCAGATTATGGCCATCCGCGTTACGGCCTTCTCTCTTGTGGAAGCGGTGATTCTGTCTTTGTCCGCGATTGTCTGTACGGACCTTTTCGCGGCGTCCGAGTCCGGGACGGTTTTCAACGTACGTTACATTCTGTCGATGTGGCGGCAGAATCTGCGGCTGGGCCTGATGATGATGTGTACGGCGATTCCCTTGGCCTATCTGTTCAACACGCTCATTATGAAATACGTGGTTCATCCGATCCACGCCATGTCCTTTCTGATGGAACGGTACTTTAAAGTCAGCGAAGAGGAGCGGGCGCGGGCGTTGCCGAACCTTGATATTCACACGGGCGATGAGGTCGAGCGGCTCTACCACAGCTTACAGAAGATGGTGGCGGACATGGGGACCTATATCGACCGGGCGCTGGAACAGGAACGCAAGTCCGCGCGTCTGACCCACGAATTCATGTTGGCGTTGGCGAAGGCGGTGGACGCGAAGGACCATTATACCAGCGGGCACTCGGTCCGCGTGGCGCGGTACGCCCGGGAGATTGCCAGACGCATGGGGAAAACGCCCGAAGAACAGGAAAGCATTTACATTATGGGCCTTCTGCATGACATTGGGAAAATCGGCGTTCCGGAGGCGATTATTAACAAAAAGGGGAAACTCACGGACGAGGAATTTCTGAAAATCAAAGAGCACCCCGCCTTGGGGTACGGTATCCTCAAATTCGTCAAGGAAATTCCAACGCTTGCGACCGGGGCGCGCTGGCACCATGAGCGTTACGATGGGCACGGATACCCGGACGGCCTGTCCGGGGAGAACATCCCCGAAGAAGCGCGGATTATCTGCGTGGCCGATGCCTACGACGCGCTGACGTCCAACAGGGCCTATTCCACAATCCGGCCGCAGGCGGACGTACGGGCGGAAATTCTCCGCTGTCGGGGCAGTCAGTTCGACCCCTGGATTGCGGACATCATGGTTGGCATGATTGACGATGATCCGGATTACAAAATGTGCGAACCGGCCGCGCACAGCGCAACCGGGAAAAGCGCGTGACAGGTCAGAACGCTTTACGCTTCCGCCGTCCCGCGATATTCGGACAGAAACAGCGGCGTCATCTGGTCACTGTACGCCACAAGGGAGTATTCCCCGCCGGAAAGGCACCAGTCATACAGCAAGGCGCGTTCCCACATGGCGTACGCGCGCAGGATTTCGCCGGCGGTCCGGTCACGGCGCAGTTCGCCGGCCGCCAGACCTTCCGCGATAATCCGCCGCAGAAGTTTGAAATAGAGGCGGTTCCGGTCCAGAAGGCTTTTCTCTCCGCGCGCCAGAAGCTGGGTCGAGAGCAGACGCGCCACAAGGTCCATGGAAATGCGGCTGTCAATCATGGCGAACAGCTCGTGATTCAGGTAAACCAACTTTTCCACCGCGCCGAGCGCGGGGTCCATTACGCCCATGAGTTCCTCGTACTTCTCATCGAACACATAGGCCAGCGTCCCTAACAGGGCGTCCTTGCCTTCAAAGTAGTGGTAGAAGGAGCCTTTGGAAGTGCCCGATTCAAAGACGATATCCTCCACGGTGGTTTCCTCGTATCCCTGTTCGTAGAAGAGTTTCCACGCCGCGGAGATAATGCGCCCGCGCGTGTTCCGACTGTTTTTCCGCAAATGTGCCTCACTCCCCGAAAAAGGACTGCCCCGCCGGGACAGTCCCCTTTTTCACGTCCGCCCATCGGCCCGGACTTATTTCTTCATCAGGTCCTTTCCGGCGTTCCACGCCCGGGCGACCTGTTCCCCGCTGATATAGTAACCGTTGCGGTACTGGTCGAAAATCAGGGCCTGCAACTTGCCGGGGTCCACCTTGCCCTTTTCGTCAAGCACGCTCTCTTCCGCGGCGACATTGACCACTTTGCCCACCACCGCGTGGAGATGTTCCGTTTCCACGACTTCGGCAAGCTCGCACTCCATCACCAGCGGAAACTCCTCAATGACCGGCGCGTTGACGCGCGCGCTCTTCACGGCATGAAAGCCCGTACGGGCGAATTTGTCCGGCATTTTGTTTCCCGTGGCGATTCCAAAGAAATCCGCCTCGGCCACGTGCGCGCGGTCCGCAATGCTGACCGTAAACGCCTTTGACTGCCGGATGTTCTTTGTCGTCTTGTGGTCCTCGTCAATGAACAGCGCGATTTTGTCCATGTCGGAACACATTCCCCACGCCGCGTTCATGACATTGACATTGCCCGCCTCGTCATAGGCGGCAATCATCAGTACCGGCATGGGATAGACGGCCGGAATCACGCCAAGGTCTTTTTTCATGGTATTTGCTCCTTGCTATAGAGATTAGAATCAGCGTTCCGCCGCAACGCGGACATGCGGTTTCTTAAAGATTCGCGTCCAGAACGGAGGTGAACGCGTCCGGGGGCATGACGCCAATTTTCCGGTCGAACTCCTCGCCGTTCTTCAGAAAGACCACGGTCGGAATACTCATCACGCCGAACCGCTGCGCCAGTTCCGGCTCGTCATCGACATTGACTTTCCCGACCAGCACTTTTCCGTCATAGGTCGTGGCCAGACTTTCGATCACGGGTCCGAGCATTTTACAGGGTCCGCACCAGTCGGCCCAGAAATCGACCATAGCCAGCGGGGCCGCGTTCACGGCGCTGTCAAACGTAGCTTCTTCAAGGTGCTGTAAAGACATAATACTTCCTTCCTTTCTGAACTTCACGAGCCTTTACGGGCCAGTTCCGCAACGTAGGCGGCGGCGCTCTGTCCGGCAATGAGGCCTTCCCCGGCGGCTTTGGACGCCTGCAACGGTCCGCCCGTACAGTCTCCGGCGGCGAACACGCCCGGAAGATTTGTGGCCATTTTCCGGTCTACGGCCACGTAGCCGCTTTCCAGAGCAATGGCGGGAAACACATCCGTTGGGGCCAGCGCGGGACGCAGAATGAACACGCAGTCCACCGGGACCGTCTCCCCGTTACAGGTCACGCGCTCGACTTTGGCCCCGCCCTCAATCGTACACGTTTTCGGGCGGTCAAAGTACGTCACCGCGCAATGGATGGAAGAGAGAAATTCGGCTTCCTCCTTGGCGCTGTCGCTGTAGCCCAGCACGGCGACCGGCTTTCCGCGATAGAGCATACCGTCACACGTGGCGCAGTAGCTGACGCCCTTTCCCAGAAATTCGGCCTCCCCGGGGAATTTTTTGGCCCGCGCAACGCCGGCCGCTAAAATGACCGCCTTCGCGTTTTCCATGTCGCTTCCGATACTCACGAACCAGTCGGAACCCATGGACATGGCGTTGAGTACGCGCCCCTCCCGGAAGGACACGCCCGCGTTTTCCGCGTGACGGTGAAGCGTTTGCAGGAGTTCCGCGCCGGACAGGCCCGGAAGGCCAAGGTAATTGTCCACGCGTTCGGCACGCCAGAGCGGATTCTCCCGTAAGGGGTTCGAGACTACCAATACGCTTCGGCCTCTCATGCGCACGTTCACCGCCGCGGACAGTCCCGCCGGACCGCCGCCGATCACCAGTACCTCATATGACATTCGCGCCGCCTCCTTTGTATGCTCCGCAGTTTTCCAGTACAGGGATAGCATACCACAATTTTTTAGAATTACAAGAGGCAATTTTGCGCGCGGGGCGTCGTTATCGCTTGTAGCTGTCTTTCAGGGACACGCTCCGGTTAAAGACCAGATGTCCCGGGCGGGAGTCTTTGTTGTCGAGGCAGAAGTAGCCCAGACGCATAAACTGGAAATTCGCGGGGGCGACCGCGTCTTTAAGCGTGGATTCCACCTTGCAGCCCGTCAGGACTTCAAGGGAATCGGGGTTGAGGCACTCCATGAAGTCTTTCCCGGCATCGTCCGGCGCGGCGTCCGAAAAGAGGTTGTCGTACAGCCGGACTTCGGCGTCCAAGGCGGTTCCGGCGTCCACCCAGTGAAGGGTAGCGCCTTTGACTTTACGCCCGTCCGCGGGGTCTCCGCCCCTGCTGTCGGGGTCGTACTCGCACAGGACCGCCGTCACGTTTCCGTCCGCGTCATGTTCGCACCCGGTACACCGTACCAGATACGCGCCCTTGAGGCGGCATTCCAGCCCGCCCGGGGTGAGCCGTTTGTACTTTGGCGCCGGCTTTTCCAGAAAGTCGTCCGCCTCAATCCACAGTTCCCGCGAAAACGTGACCTGACGCGTACCCGCGGCCGGGTCGGTCGGATTGTTTTCCACGGTCACGCTCTCGCGCTGTCCCTCCGGATAGTTCGTGACGATCAGCTTCAGCGGGTGAAGCGCCGACATGACGCGCTCCGCCGTCAAATTCAGGTCCTCGCGGAGACAGTGTTCCAGAAAGCCGTATTCCACCGTGCTGGGCACCTTCGCCACCCCAACGCGCTCGCAGAAGTTCCGGATGGCCCGCGGCGTATAGCCTCTCCGGCGCAGTCCGCACAGAGTCGGCATACGGGGATCGTCCCAGCCGGACACCTGTCCGCCCTCCACCAAGGCGCGCAGTTTCCGCTTGCTCATCACCGTGTGGTCAATGCCCAAGCGCGCGAACTCAATTTGACGCGGTTTGGACGGCAAGTCACAGTTTTCAATGACCCAGTCATACAGCGGCCTGTGGTTCTCGTACTCCAGAGAGCAGAGACTGTGTGTAATGCCCTCCAAGGCGTCCTGTATGGGGTGGGCGAAGTCGTACATGGGGTAAATACACCATTTGTCGCCCTGCCGGTGGTGGCTGATGTGGCGGATTCGGTAGAAAACCGGGTCGCGCATATTGAAATTCCCGCTTGCAAGGTCGATTTTCGCCCGCAAGGTCATGGCCCCGTCCGGAAATTCCCCGGCGCGCATACGCCGGAACAGGTCCAGACTTTCTTCTATGGGCCGGTCCCGCCACGGACTTCTGGCCGGTACGCCCACGCTCCCACGGTATTCCTTGAACTCCTCCGGGGTCAGTTCGCACACGTACGCAAGGCCTTTTTGTATGAGCAATTCCGCCTGACGGTAATCCTCCTCGAAGTAGTCGGAGCCGTAAAAGAAGCGGTCGCCCCAGTCGAAGCCCAGCCAGTGGATATCCTCCTGTATGGCCTCCACGTACTCGACGTCTTCCTTGGTGGGGTTGGTGTCGTCCATGCGCAGATTACAGAGGCCGCCGAACTTCTCCGCCGTGCTGAAGTTAATGACCAGCGCCTTGCAGTGTCCGATATGCAAATAGCCGTTCGGTTCCGGGGGAAAGCGGGTGTGTACGGTCATCCCCGCGAAGCGTCCGCCCGGGGCGGTGTCCTCCTCTATGAACGCGTGAATAAAGTTCCGGCCCGTCTCCGGTTCCCCGGGGACGCTGTTTCTGATTTCGTCAGCCATTGGGTATCCCTCCTGTTGTTCATGTGGCGGCAAGCCAGTCTTCCGCCACGTCCCACGCGGTGACAGGCGTCACCAGTCCCCGGCACATCATCCCCAGCAGTTCCAGCGCCCGGAAACGGGAAACGGAGATTGCCGGAATCAGCGTCTGTTCGGCGCCGGACTCCACTAAAATGCCATACTCCCCCCTGTCAGCGTCCGGCGTGCCGGTCACGAGGGAATATTCCACCGTGCCCTCCCCCAGTGTCGCCGAGTCGAACAAGAACTTCCTCATCTGTAGCCCTCCTAAACTTCAACTGTATCGGGGAGACAGACCTGTGATTTCCTTCTCACAGCCTCCCATCGTCTCCCCGTTTGAAAGCGCGCAACACCTCACGGAAACGCTCCCGGCCGTAGAGCAGATTTAACGCGTCCAAAAGCGCGTGGGTACTGAGTTTCTCCGGAAGGGAAAGCCGTTTTAAGAGCGCACGGCGTCTTTCGGCGCTGTCCGGCGCGCCGGTCAGGCCCCACGCGAAGAAATCGGATATGGTAATCGGGGCTTCCTCCGGCTTTTCCCGCGGCGATTCGTCCAAGAACGTGGCCCCCGCGCGGCGCAAGGCGTCCAGCAGGATTTCGGGGCGCATACCCTCCACGCCTAATTTCCCTTCCCGGCCCGGGGTCCGCTTGCGGCGTTCCTTGCCGTGGATGTCCGGGATGTAGGCGTGTTTGACGCGTTCGGGCGGAAGCGCGCCCTTGAGGAAGTTCCGTAACACGAAGCCCGCGCCATCGCTGTCCGTCAGGACAATCAGCCCCCGTTTTTCCGCCAGTCGATGGAGAAACGAGAGCTTTTCCCGGTCGTGAAACGCCGCGAAGCCCTCCAATGTCACAACGGACGCGTCCACCGCCTGAGAAAGCGTGTTTTTGTCGTACTTGCCCTCCACAACGATGACTTCCGCGATACGCCGCATTGCTCCACCCCCTATGCGTGTTCTCTCCGGGCCATGCTCAGGCGGACCAGAAGAAATTTCAGTTCCGCGACAGGGTCCATGCCGCGTTCGGACTTCATGCGGCGGTCGAGTATCTCACACTCGCGCACCGCCCACGCGCACCAAGAAGTTGTGGTACGGCGCGCCGCCGACAACGCTAATTTGGCCGGGTAGCCCGATTTCATATTCCAGATGTCCATGAGCCAGTCCTGACCCTTGCCGTAGTCAAGGGCGAGGCGTGCGGTGTAAAGTCGGCGCAGTTCCTTGCCCAAGGCTCCGGAAATCATATAGGGTACGGTCTGCATTTTGATTAAGTCGCCGAGGACGGCGGCGGCGGCGTCATAGTTTCCGGCCGAAACGGCATTGGAAAGGTCAAAGGCCTGACGGGAAAGGACCGGGTCGGCAATCTCGTCAATGTCGCGCCGGGTGACGGCGTCCCCGCTGACGTAGTCCGCGATTTTTGCGATTTCCTGTAACAGTCCGGCCATGAGACGGCCGCAGGTAAAAATAAGGTATTCGGCGGTATGCCGGTCAATGGATTTCCCGCGCTGTCGGAAACACGCGGCAATCCAGTCTAAAAGCTCCGGCTGGTCCAGCGGCACGAAGTCCAATACTTGCGCGCAGGCATCGAGCGTCTTTTTTAGTTCGCGATCCGCCTTCTGCGTGTCGCCCTCCGCGCGCGTGAGGCGGTAAGGGACGGTGTCGCAGTGGAAGGCCACGCAACACCATTCCGGCACATCAGCGAGAAAGGCGCATAAGGCCGCGCGCTGTCCGTCCGGTACGCGGGAAAAGTCGTAGTCCGTGACGACAATCATGGTCCGGTCGGACATCATGGGCATGGCCTCCGCCGTCTCCGAGAGTTCCCGGACGTCCAAGCCCGCGCCGTCCAGACGGTGGTAGTTGAAGGCGGAGAACGTTTCCGGGACGAGCAGTTTCCGGAGTTCGGAAAGGTAGAAGTCCCGGAGCCAAGTTTCCTCACCGTGAAAGATGTAAACCCGTCCCGGCGCGTTCGGGTCGCCGGAAGCCAAGGCCGTCCGGAAGGCGCGCATGGTTTCCGCTTTTTTGTCGGTTTTCGGTTTTTTTGACGTTCTGGGCGGCATACGTCCTCCTATGGCGGCAGGCGGGTTGGATTCATGCGAAGATGTACGGCGCCGTCAAGGTCTGTCCGGTAGACGGCGCAGTGATGTTCCGACAGGCGTTGGAGCGTTTCGGGGGCCGGGTGGCCGTAACTGTTCGCGCCCACACTGATACAGACCGTTTCCGGCGTCAGCGTGGAAAGCAGTTCGTCCGAGGTGGCGTATTTGGAACCGTGGTGCCCCGCGATGTACGCCTCCAAGTCCGGTATCGCGTAACGGCGGATGAGCAGGCGTTCGGCGTCCTGTCCCATATCGCCGGTGATGAGCAAATCGGCGTCCCCGGCGGAGGCCAGCACGGACAGTCCGAGGTCGTTACTTCCGGCGGCGCCCACAGGGGGAAAGAGCGCCAACTGTCCGAGTCCGAAGCCCATGGCCGTCCGTTCCCGTACGGTACGCACGGGGACGCGGTAACGTTCCGCGAGGGCCAGAACGTCCGCGGCGTTGCCGTTGTCGTCCAACGCTTCCGGGACGTACAGCGTTTTCACGCGCAGACGGGCCAACAGCGTTTCGATACCGTTTACGTGGTCGCTGTCATAGTGCGTGAGTATCAGCGCGTCCAGCCGCCGACATCCCATGCCGAGCAGATTTTGTCCGGCAATGGTCCCGGCGTCCATCCAACGGTTGGAAGAGCCGCAGTCCACCAGCGCGAAGCGGCCCTTGGACGTTAGGACGATACTTTGTCCCTGTCCCACGTTCAGCGCGAGCGCGTCCATGCCGCTGTTGTACAGGGCCTGACCTGTGCGGAGCGTGACAAAGAGCGTCACGCACGACAGCAACGCGGCCAGCGCGCGGCGTTTCAGGGGACGCGCCAGCGCAAAGAGCAGGTACACGTAGAGAAGCCAGTATTTCAGAAACGGGTTCGCGAAGTAGACCGCGTGAAGCGGGACGCCCGACAGCAGACGGGCGCAGAACAGGACGTAACGAATCAGCAGGGCGGGCGCCCATGCCAAGAGCGCGGACAGCGGCGCGCAAAGAAACGACAGCGCGGTGACGGCCAGTCCGGAGACGAACGCCGCGCCGACCGCCCACAGACACAACAAGTTACTCAACGGCGCAATGAGCGCCAGCGCGCCGAAGTAGACGGCGCACAGCGGCGCGGTGAACACGGCCACGCTTACGGATGCCGACAGGGACGCGGCCACGAATTTCCGGACGCCGGACGGCGCGTCCCCGCGGAGGGCGGCGTAAAGTTTGGGAGCCATACAGAGCAGGCCCGCCACGGACGCAAAAGAGAGTTGCAGACTGACGGACGCCGCCGCAAACGGGTTTTGTAACAGAATCAGAAAGAGCGCAATGGAAAGCGCGGTCGGCGGATCGTTTTCACGCCGGACCAGCGGCGCGATCAGGAGCATGGACAACATGATACAGGCGCGTATGACGGACGGTTTCGCCCCGGTCAGAAGCGCGTAAAAGACAAGCGTAAGAATACCGGCGGCCGCCGTTGTCCGGGGACGGCGCCGGAAGAGGAACGCAATCAGGGCGACAAGGAAGCCGCAGTGCATACCCGAGACCGCCAGCACATGAGACAGTCCCGTTTCCGAGATGTTCACGGCGGCGGACACGGAGAGTCCGGTCCGGTCACCCGTCAGGAGAGCGGAGAGGAACGGCGCGGCGTCTCCGGGGAACGCTTCCCGGATACGTTCCTGTATTGCGCGGCCCGCGCGGACCGGCCACCAGCGAACGTTGCCGCTTTTCCGTTCGCTTTCAACGGAGGCGTTTCCGCGCCCGTAGGCCAGCAAAAAGACGCCTCTGGACGTAAACGAGGTGACATCGCTTTCCCGGATCCGGCGCGCGTCCGCCAGCCGTACCGTATCCCGGAGCGTCACGCCCGGGCGGAGTTCCAGCAGGTCCCGCTTGCCGTAATACAGGACCTGTCCCGGGACGCCGTCCACCCGTACGGGGACCCGTGCGCCCCATGACGCGGACTCCGCGTAATCGCACAGCGTCATAGAGACCGTCCGCTCCGTATCGTACGCCCCGGAGAGCGCGCCGACCGTCTGCCGGAGATAGAGCCAGTCATAGCCGAACGCCAGAGAAAGGCCGGTTCCGATGAGCAGTACCCGTTTTCCGGTGTCGCCGGACAACAGGAAGCGCGCGCAGGCCAACAGAAATCCGGCCAGAGCGCAGGAAAGAAGGAAGCGTTCGGGGACCAGATACTGTGCCAGAAAGATTCCGGCGGAGAAGGCCCCGCAAAACAGACACAGAATTCTCATGGCACCCCCATTAGCGGAGACGGCGTTCAAGCGTATCGCCTGTCAAAAATTACCGGAAAGTGTCGGAAATCGTCCGGAACGCCCCTGTAAAGCCTCTTCCATTGTACACGCTGTCGGGGCTTGTGTCAACCGGAAAATTCGCTCCGCACGCCCCGGAAAAACGCGTTTCCCCGCCGCTGTCAGGCCGGAGGGCGATACAAACTCGGCGCCGCCGCCTTTTTCCGACCGCTTTCCCACGCGCCGGGGGCTATAATAGCCACGGAACGGAGGCGATTACAACGGTTGTTTACATAGACAGTGTCTTTGTCCTCAATGCCGCCACGGACTGCCTGCTTCTGCTTATTACGGCCCGTCTCGCCGGACGCGCTCCCCATACGGGCCGCTGTCTGCTGGCGGCCGGTCTGGGGGGAGTGTACGCGGCGGCGGCGTGGCTCCCCGGCTGGGCGTTCCTGACGGCCGCCCCCGTCAAATGCGCCGCGGGCGTGGGACTGTGCCTGATCGCGTTCGGTCACGAAGAACACCTTGCGCGGCTGACGCTGTTGTTTTTCACGGTCTCCTGCGCGCTCGCGGGCGGGGTACTGGCCCTGAATCTGTTTTCAGGCGCAACGGGGACCAACGCGACAACGTTTCTGTTCGTGGCGTTGGGCGCGTGGGTTCTGCTGGCGGTGTTTTTCCGGACCGCCGCCCGCCACCACGCCGCCGGGACGCTCCTTCCCGTACGCGTCTGTGTGTGCGGACGCGTTACGGAGCTGACCGCGCTTCATGACAGCGGCAATACGCTTTCGGACGCCGGCCGGCCGGTCTTGGTACTCGCCCCGGACGCGCTTCCAAGCGCGTTTCCGGCTCCGCTGGCGCCGTACCTGACGCGGGAGGCCCTGCGAAGTCCGCCGGATTTGCTGGAACCGTTCGTAAAGTTGTCGCCTTCCCTGCGGCCCCGCCTGTTGCCCTACCACGCGGTCGGCGTGCCCGCCGGACTGCTTCTGAGCGTTGAAAGCGACTGGGCGGAAATCGGCGGGCCGCGTTATCCGTGCCTGCGTCTGGCCCTGTCGCCCACGGGCTTCGGACAGGGCTACTCCGCGCTCTGGGGCGGGGAAATCGGAAAGGATGGAATCGGAACCTATGGGGATATTCGGAGCAATGCGGGAGATGGCAAAGCGTCTGCTGGGACAGACAGACGCGGAAATTCACTACATCGGCGGCAGTGACACCCTGCCACTGCCCCTGAGCCGGGAAAGGGAGGCCGAATTGCTGGAACATACCACGGAAGAGGCCGCGCGTCAGGAACTGATAGAACACAATCTCCGGCTGGTGGTCTACATCGCGCGCCGCTTTGAAAATACCGGAATCAACATTGAGGACCTTATTTCCATTGGGACCATTGGCCTGATTAAAGCGGTGGGGACCTATCGCGCCGAAAAAAACATCAAACTGGCAACGTACGCTTCCCGCTGTATCGAAAACGAAATCCTCATGTACCTGCGCAAGAACGCGAACCGGCGGGGGGAAATCTCCTTTGACGAGCCGCTCAATACCGACTGGGACGGGAACGAACTGTTACTCTCCGACGTGCTCGGCACGGAAGCCGATATTGTCATGAGGCCGCTGGAAGAGGACGTGGACCGGGAACTGTTGTTCCACGCCATCAGCCTGTTACCGCCCCGCGAACGGCAGATCATCACCATGCGTTTCGGTCTCGGCGGCGGGAGGGAGCGCACCCAAAAGGAAGTGGCGGATGTGCTGGGGATTTCACAATCCTATATCTCCCGGCTGGAAAAACGCATTATTTCGCGTCTGAAAAAGGAAATTCTGCGCCTCTCCTGAGTACGCGGCCGCGCGGCGCGGGGGGCGTGTTTTGCCCGTAACGGCGCGTGCGCCGCCCTTGGAAGATATTACAAAAGATGACAAACAGTGACAAAGTTTCCGCGGGACCGGGGCTGTAAAAAACTGCCGTTTTCCGTGGTTTTATGGTAATTTTGGATATCTTCAACAGGAAGTTCATAAAATGTTTAAATATTTCCGTCATTTTATACAGCACGGAAACGTTGACAAATCAAAACAAAACTGTTACAATCCGGTTACAAAAATTTCAAGGGAGGGTTCACATGGCAAGCGCAAAACAGAAGAAGGAAGGCCTGATGTACCGGGGCCATCCCCTTCGCCGCTCCGGCAACCTGATTTATTATGGCTCTATGGCCGACCCCTATATTGTCATGATGCAAATCATGGAAACCACCCGGCTGGAACCGAAAAAACCGGACGTTGCGCAACCTGACGCGGACCAGTCGCTGAACCTTGCCACCAAAATTTCCATCCAGCTTCAGTCCACCGAACTGGACGCAAAGTCACGGGACAGAGTCATCAAGAAGGGCGAAAAGGACAATCTTTACACCGCCATGGACTTCGCCTATGTCTGGCTTGACCGGGCCTTGAAGGGGAAATAAGTCCCCTTCGGGGAAGCGCTGAGTATTACGTTTTAAGACATGAAAGGATGATCCACCGTATGATACACTTTCCCTGTAAAGCGGCCCGCGTTTTCCTGATTTCCGCCGCAACCGCCGCAATGTTGGCCGGATTTGCCGCCGCTGACGAGTTGGCCGTTGGCATTGCCAAAACGACCGGCAACGCCCTGAATATGCGTGAGTATCCCACCACGGACTCCGCCGTTGTGATGAGTCTGGACAAGAACAACACGCTGGCCCTGATTGAGCGGACGGAAGAGGATTGGTTTAAGGTCGCCTATGAGGGAAAGACCGGCTATGTCTCCGCGAATTACCTTGAGGAACTGGAAAACGGCAGTTTTGAGGCCCGCGCGCAGGTCAACGCGGAAGGCGTCTGCGTCCACTATCTCCCGTCCGAGGACAGCGACATTTTAGAGACCATCGCCAATAAGGCCTATACCACGGTACTGGCCTGTTATGACGGGTGGTATCTGGTCCGTTGCCAGTACGGCACGGAGGGCTACATCAGAAGCGACTTCCTGA
This sequence comes from Oscillibacter sp., assembly GCA_017446225.1. Classification (GTDB taxonomy): domain Bacteria; phylum Bacillota; class Clostridia; order Oscillospirales; family Oscillospiraceae; genus Oscillibacter. The sequence continues at coordinate 45,852 of JAFSRH010000048.1, read as the reverse complement.
ACCTGACGAGCGTTGCTTCCAGCAGAGGCGGCTCTTCCGCGGGGAACAGCTCCGTGGTATCCGTTGCGAAGCGTTATCTGGGCGTGCGTTACGTCTACGGCGGCGCGTCCGCCAGAAGCATGGACTGCTCCGGCTTTACCATGTACGTCTTTAAACAGCTCGGCGTCAGCTTCCCCCACAGCGCGTCCGGACAGTGGACAAGCGGCAAGGGAACGAGAATCTACAGCAAATCCGCGCTCCGGGCCGGGGACCTCGTGTTTTTCCGTGACCCCAAGGTAGCCAGAGGAAAGGCCGCGTCCCATGTCGGCATTTACATCGGCAACAACCAGTTTATTCACGCCTCCTCTTCCAGCCGTAAAGTCACCTATGGCACGCTGGCCAGCGGATATCACAGCCGTTACTATATCGGCGGCCTTCGGGTTCTCTGAGCGTATTCCGTAAAACAGAGCCGTCCCGTGAAAACGGGGCGGCGTTTCTCCGCCTTTGCGGGGTTCCGTAAAACAGAGCCGTCCCGTGAAAACGGGGCGGCGTTTCTCCGCCCTTGCGGGGCCTGTCAACAGAGTTGCCCCGTGGAAATGAGGCGGCGTTTCTCCGCCTTTGCGGGGTTCCGTAAAACAGAGCCGTCCCGTGAAAACGGGGCGGCTTTTCGTGCTTCCGCCTTACGGGGAAGCGAAACTGTCACTTTTACACAAGGCCCTGTGCCAGCATGGCGTTCGCGACCTTCTGGAAGCCCGCGATGTTCGCGCCCGCGACCAGATCGCCCGGTACGCCGTACTTCTCCGCCGCGTCATGGATGTTGTGGAAGATGTTGACCATAATGCCCTTGAGCTTCGCGTCCACTTCGTCAAAGGACCAGCCGTAACGCATACTGTTCTGGCTCATTTCCAGCGCGCTGGTAGCCACTCCGCCCGCGTTGGCGGCTTTCGCCGGGGCAAAGAGCAGGCCCGCGTTCTGGAACACGGCGATCGCTTCCGGACGGCTGGGCATATTCGCGCCTTCCGCCACGGCCATTGCGCCGTTCTTGACAATGATTTTCGCGGTCTCTTCGTCAATCTCGTTCTGCGTGGCGCACGGCAGGGCGATATCACACGGGATGGTCCAAATCCCCCGGAAGCCCTCGGCGTACGAACTGCCCGGGACCCGGTCGGCGTACTCCTTCACGCGGCCGCGGTGCCCGATTTTGATATCCTTGATGATGTCCAGCTTGATTCCCTCCGGGTCATGGACGAACCCGTTGGAGTCGCTCATAGCCACCACTTTCGCGCCCAGCGCGGAAGCCTTCTCGGCGGCGAATGTCGCCACGTTGCCGGAACCGGAAATGACAACGGTCTTGCCCATGAAACTTTCGCCCTTCATGCGCTTGAGCATTTCCTCCGTCAGGTAGCACAGGCCGTAGCCGGTGGCCTCCGTGCGGACGAGGGAGCCGCCGAAATCCAGTCCCTTTCCGGTCAGGACAGCGGCTTCATAACTGTCGCGGATCCGCTTGTACTGCCCGAACAGATAGCCGATTTCCCGTCCGCCAACGCCGATGTCTCCGGCGGGGACGTCCACGAACTGCCCGATATGGCGCTGTAACTCCGTCATGAAACTTTGGCAAAAGCGCATGACTTCGCCCTCACTCTTGCCCTTGGGGTCGAAATCGGCGCCGCCCTTGCCGCCGCCGATGGGCAGTCCGGTCAGGCTGTTTTTGAGAATCTGTTCAAAGCCCAAAAACTTCAGGATGGACAGATTGACGGTCGGATGGAAGCGGAGACCGCCCTTGTAAGGGCCAATGGCGGAGTTGAACTGCACCCGGTAGCCGCGGTTGACGCGCACCGCTCCGGCGTCATCCACCCACGGCACCCGGAACGTCACCACGCGTTCCGGCTCCACAAAGCGTTCAATCAGCCCCGTTTTCTCGTACTCCGGATGCTGAGGGAGCATTCTGTCGAGGCCTTCGAGCACTTCCAACACGGCCTGATGAAATTCCTTCTGCTCCGGGTCGCGGGTCGTGACCTGTTCGTAGACCCGTTTCAAATACGCGCTTTGTAACATGACTGTTACCCCCATTCGTTTTGCGCCCGGGCGGGCGCTTGATTCGGTTGCCATTCGTGATTATACAGGAAAGGGCGTATCCCGCACAAGAAGGAAATTTCCTGAAATCACGGGCGGATATCCGCACAATTTCCTGAAATTTTCACAAATAAACGGCGTTTTTCAGTCCGTAAGCACAAAACGCACGCGCTTTGTACTCCCGGGGAAAACGCCCCGCGCGGTCCGCCTTCGGCGAAACGTACAAAACGGCGCGCCGATTTTCTCCACGCAAACGCCGCGACTTCACAATTTGTTCACAATTTTTTCATGTCATGTTGTATACTACAAGTGCGTTGTTATGCGAATTTGAAAAGAACACAGTAGCAAAGAAATGGAGGTCTTTCGTGAACATTGCTTATTTTCTTCTCCCCAAAGTGAGCGTGGCTTATCTCTATGAGGATTTCACATTCCGTCAGGGACTGGAGAAAATGCGCCGGAAAGGGTACAGTGCCATTCCAGTCATTACGAGAGATGGGCAATACGCCGGCACAGTCAGCGAGGGCGATTTCCTCTGGCATTTGCTGGACGACCGCATGGCCCTGCGTTCCGGCTTCCGGACCAATCTGGAAGAACTGCGGATACGGAACATTCTCCGGGTGGACAGTTACCGTCCTGTGCGTATTACTGTGGGCATGGAAGAGCTGACATACACCGTCATGAACCAGAACTTTGTCCCGGTCGTGGACGATACCGACCACTTTATTGGTATCATCACCCGGAGGGACATCCTCCGCTATTTCATCTACGGGAAGGAACAGGAACAGGAACGGCGATTGAAAAAGATTGTCTGAAATCCGGCGCCCCGGTTCCCCGGGGCCGCTTTTCTTTTGCCGGAAACGTTTCCAAATTTTTCCGCTTTCAAAATTTTCTTGCATTTTTCCGGGAAATATGGTAGTCTGTACGCGGATTGAAAATTTCTGCCGGGAGGACGAACCCATGAACAGGAAAACGATACCGCTTTGTCTGTTGTGCCTCACGCTCCTATGCTCCCTGACCGCCTGCAAGCAGTCCGCCGGAATTATCGGGGGCGCGGACGGCCCGACTGCCATTTTTGTCACGGACGGCGACACCCAGAACGCCATTGTCATCGGCCCGGACGGCGAAGTGACGACCCCCGACAACTCCGCCGCGGATACCGAAACCGTGCCCGATACGGACCCGGACGCGGCCGCCGCCGAAACCGAACCGGCGTCCGGGCCGGACGGAATCCCGTCCGCGCCGGAGGAACCGCCAACGCCCCTGACGCTCGCGCTCCTGTCGGGACCGTGGGCCGAAGCGGTCAAGGCGGAGCTGTCCGCCTTTGAGACGGGCAACCACGTTGTCTGCGAAGTGCGGGAACTGTCCAGAACCGAACTTCATGACGCGCTTTTGCAAAATACCGCCGACTATGACCTGATGATGGTACACAGTTCCAGCGTGGCGGAGTTCCGGAAAACGGGCGCGCTTGCCAGTCTCAGCGCGCTGGGCTACCGGCCCGACAGTGACTTTATTCCGTCCGTCATGGACATCTGCACGGACGGAAGCACGTACTTCCTCGCGCCGTGGTACGGAAACGCAAGCGTGCTTCTGTGCAACAAGCAATCCCTGATTGCCGCCGGAAGCTCTACGGACAGAGTACGGAGTCTGCAACATCTGCTCTCCGTGTGCAAGGCCGCCAAACAGCGCGGCGAAATCGGTTTCGCGTATCACCAGTCCCATCAGGACCGCGTGACGCTCGACTTCCTGCCCATCCTGCGCGGCTTTGACGGCTGGTTCGTGGACCATAACCGGAAACCTTCCATCTATACCAAAAAGTTTCAGGACGCCGTCAACTTCTTCCTCGAACTCACCGCTACCGGAAAGTCGCTCCCGGATTCGGAATTCATCTCCGCCATTGACAGCGGGAAAGCCGCCGCCGGCTTTATCCGCTCCGACTGGTACACGCCTTCCGCAAAGAGCGCCGCCACGTACATTGCCTTTCCGACCGTGTCCGCGTCCAATGAAGAGGCAAATTCCAGCGGGACTTGTACCGTCTGGGGACTGGGCATTCCCGCGAACGCCCCCAACCCCGAACAGGCCGAACATCTCCTTGAATACCTCGTCCATCCCAACATTCAACGGAATCTGCTCACGGCCGGCGTCACGCCCTGCCGCTACTCCATCCTGCGGGACCCGGACGTTCAGAAAGAGTACCCCTATTTTGAGAAAGTATGCGCGGCCATGGAAAACAGTCAGTACGTGCCGACTTTGACCGAATGGCCGGAAATGTGCGACATTCTGGGGGAGGAACTCTGGAAAACTATGGCCGGACGCAAAAAAGTGACGGAGGCCTTGGCGGACGCGCAAAGCCGTATGGAAGCCCTGCTGGCCGGGGAAGCGCGGCCTGATACGTAACAAACAGACGCCGTACCGGAATTCGTTCCGGCGCGGCGTCCGCGTTTCTCCGTCACGCCCCGGCGCGCTCCCGCTTATACTGTTCTACGGGACTTCCGTCCGAATTGGAGAACAGGGAGGGGTGCGCAATGCCGCTGGCGCTCTGCCGGGCCGCTTTGGGTACGGGCTTTACATTTCTGATGACGACTTTCGGGGCCGCAATGGTCTTTTGTCTGCCCGGGGACACTCACCCGCGATTACAAAAAATAACGCTCGGTTTCGCGGGGGGCGTCATGACGGCCGCGTCCGTCTGGAGCCTGTTACTGCCCGCGATGGAACAGGCGGAGGCCCAAAACGTCTTTCCGGTATGGGTTCCCCCCAGCTTGGGGATACTCTCCGGCGCGGCGTTTCTGATTGCGCTGGACGCCCTTTTGCCCCAATGGGACGGCGCGCGGCGGCAGAGTACGCTTTTAATGACCGCGATTACCTTGCACAATATCCCGGAAGGCATGGCGGTCGGGCTGGCCTGCGCGCTCTCGGCGCGGACCGGTTCGGCGGCGGGCGCGGCGGCTCTCGCGCTCGGAATCGGAATCCAAAACTTCCCGGAAGGCGCGGCGGTTTCTCTGCCCATGTGTCAGGAAGGCGGAAGCCGGGCGCGGGCGTTTTTGTACGGCGCCCTCTCCGGCGCCGTGGAACCGCTCTTCGGACTTCTGACGGTGTGCGCGGCGGAACTGGCCGAACCGCTGATGCCTTGGCTGTTGAGTTTCGCCGCCGGGGCCATGCTCTACGTCACCGTGGAGGAACTGACCCCGCAAGCCCAAAGCCGTGCCGGGACCTGCGGATATCTGTCCGGGTTTCTGCTGATGATGGCGCTTGACGTGGCTTTGGGCTGAGGATGTGTAAAATTTTCACTTGCTATCTTGCTTCCGGCGTTGTATACTACAAACGTATCGCTTTTTATCTGTTTCCGCCGCGCGCCCGCGCGGAGGCTTTTACACGTTCCCGAAAGGAGTTTGATTGCCGCTATGCGCGATTTTTGCACGGTTCCCGCGCTTCTGGACCTGTCTCATACTCTCGCCGCCCCGCTGTTGGAAAAGCGCGTCTTTCCGTGGGAGGCTCTGCCCGAAATCAGCACGTTTATTTTGTCGCTGGCTTCCTCGCTCGGCCCGGACTATCAGGAGGTGTCCCCGTCCGTCTGGGTACACAGGACGGCGGTCGTAGCCCCGACCGCGTTTCTGGGCGGACCGTGTATCATCGGGCCGGAGACGGAAGTCCGTCACGGCGCGTTTGTGCGCGGCTCCGCGCTGGTCGGCGCGGGGTGCGTGGTCGGCAACTCCGTGGAACTCAAAAACGTGATCCTCTTCGACAAAGTCCAGACGCCGCATTATAACTATGTGGGCGACAGTATCCTCGGCTACCGCGCCCACATGGGGGCCGGAAGCATTACCAGCAACGTCAAGAGCGACAAAACGCTGGTCACGGTCAAGACGGACCCGCCCATGGAAACCGGCTTAAAAAAGTTCGGGGCCATTTTAGGGGACTGCGTGGAAGTCGGGTGTAACTCCGTGCTGAATCCGGGTTGCGTTTTAGGGCGCCGTGTCAGCGTTTATCCGGTCAGTTGCGTGCGCGGCGTCATTCCCGCCGACAGCATTGTCAAGACCGGCGGCGTCATTGTCCGGAGAAAGAAAGAATGGGGGATTTCCTGAAATGGGCAAGTATTTTGGAACGGACGGCTTCCGTGGAGAGGCCAATAAAACCCTGACCGCGGACCATGCCTATCGAATCGGACGGTTTTTAGGCTGGTACTTCGGCGAACACAAACGGCGCGCGGGCGAATCCGATAACGTGCGCATTGTCATTGGAAAAGATACCCGGCGGTCGTCCTATATGTTTGAGGCCTCCCTTGTGGCCGGACTGATTGCCTCCGGCGCGGACGCCTATCTGCTCCACGTCACGACCACGCCCTCCGTATCGTACATCTGCCGTGTGGACACCTTCGATTGTGGAATCATGATTTCCGCGTCCCACAACCCCTATCAGGACAACGGCATTAAACTGCTCAACAGCCACGGGGAAAAAATGGATGAGGACACCATTTTGCTTGTGGAAGCCTATCTTGACGGCTCCGTGGAGGCGTTCGGCCGGACATGGGTCGAAATTCCCTTTGCCCTGCGGGATAAAATCGGGCGTACGGTGGACTATACCAGCGGCCGGAACCGTTACATGGGCTACCTCATCTCGCTGGGGATGTACTCCTTTAAAGGCAAGACCATCGCGCTGGACTGCGCCAACGGCGCGGCGTGGGAGGAGGCAAGAGCCGTCTTTGAGGCGCTCGGCGCGAAAACGCTGGTCATCAACGCCGAACCCAATGGCCTGAACATCAACGAAAACGCCGGCTCCACGCATTTGGAGGGCCTGCAACGCTTCGTGGTGGAACGCCAGTGCGACGCGGGCTTTGCCTATGACGGGGACGCCGACCGCTGTCTGTGCGTGGACGAAAAGGGTCAGGTCATCACCGGGGACCACATCCTTTATATCTACGGAAAGTATATGAAAGAACGCGGGAAGCTCCTTGTCAACACCATCGTGACAACGGTCATGAGCAATTTCGGACTCTACAAGGCCCTTGACGCCGCCGGAATCGGCTATGTAAAAACCGCCGTGGGCGACAAGTACGTGTACGACTACATGGCCAAGCACAACTGCCGTCTGGGCGGGGAGCAGTCCGGGCACATCATCTTTACCAAGTACGCCAACACCGGGGACGGAATTTTAACCTCCCTGAAGATGATGGAGGTACTGTGCGCGAAAAACTGCCCCATGAGCAAACTCAGCGAGGGCCTGACGATTTATCCACAGCTCCTTGTCAACGTGGAAGTGTACGACAAGGCCGCGGCCATGGCGGATGAGGCCGTGCTTGAGAGCGTACGCAAAGTGGAAGAGGCGCTCGGGGACAGCGGACGGATTCTGGTCCGCGAATCGGGTACGGAACCGCTGGTACGCGTCATGGTGGAGGCCGAAACCGGGGCCTTGTGCTGGCAATATGTCAATGACGTGGTGAAAGTGATTAAAAAGCAAGGGTACGCTGTCGCCTCCGGGGAAACGGAGTGAACGTGCCCGGAAAGGGTGAGGTGTTGCTTTGAAAAAACGCGCGAACCATTCGCTGACGTATAATGTCCCGCCGCTGGCGTTATGGATAGGCTTGACGGTTTTGCCGCTTCTGTTCACGTTTTTCTTTTCCTCTCAGGACGCCCGGGTGTCCGGCTCTTTGAGTCTACGGCTTCTAAACTGGCTCCTGTCCGTATTTCCGGCGCTTTCCGCGCTCAACGCCTCGTTCTCTCTGCATGTCCTCCTTCGCAAACTGGCGCACTTTACCCTTTACTTTCTTTTAGGCTGTGGACTGCGCGGACTTTCCACGTACCAGAAACGATTTCCCGCCGTGCCGTGCGCAATCGTGACGGGTATGCTCTGCGCGGCGCTGGACGAGTTTCACCAGAATTTTTCGGCGGGGCGTGCCCCAAGCGTTTTTGACGTGGCGCTGGATACGTGGGGCGTGACGGTCGGCTGCGGGCTGGTTTCCCTGTCCTTTTTTCTGGTACGGAAAACATCGCGCGGCGCGTCCGCTTGAAACGCTGTACAAAAGACCCTATCAAGAGGTGAACGTATCGTGGAGTATCTCCCGTCTTTGGAAAGCACCGAATTTGGAAAAATGATCGCGGCGGCGTTGGTCTCCATGATTCCTGTACTGGAACTGCGGGGCGGAATCCCTTTCGGGGTAGGCCTTGGCCTGCACCCGCTCAAAGCGTGGGCCGTGTGCGTTCTGGGGAATATGCTCCCCGTCCCGCTGATTATTGTCTATATCCGCCAGATTTTTCAATGGTTGCGCGCCACGTTCCCGGCTCTCGGGAATTTCATTGACCGACTCGAACGGAAAGCCCATCTCAAGGGCCGGACCGTGTTAAAGTACCGTTACTTTGGCCTGTTCCTCTTCGTGGCGCTTCCGTTGCCCGGGACCGGCGGCTGGACCGGCGCGCTGGTCGCCGCGTTTCTCAATATGCGCCTGAAAAACGCGTTCTTTTCCATCTTCTCCGGGTTGGTTGTCGCCGGATTCATCGTAACATTCCTGACAAGCTCCGTCAGCAACATCATTGGGTGACCGTTAAATTTATCACACAGGAGGACAAGCCGTTTTATGAAAGGAATCGTACTCGCCGCCGGAAAGGGGACCCGCCTCTATCCTATGACAAAACCGGTCTGCAAGCCGTTGTTGCCCGTCTACGATAAGCCGCTGATTTATTACCCGCTCGCCATTCTCATGCAGGCGGGGATTTCCGATATTCTCGTGATTGTCCCGCCCGGGGAGGAGGCCGCGTTTTCGGCGCTCTTGGGCAACGGAAAACAGTTCGGATTGAACATCTATTACGCGGTCCAGCCCGTGGCGCGGGGCATTGCGGACGCCCTTCTGATTGCGGAAAGTTTCACGCGCGGGGACCAAGTCTGCCTTGTGCTGGGCGATAATATTTTTTATGCCCTGACGCTGGAAGCCACCCTTAAAAAAGCCGTGCGGAACAACAGGGGCGCAACGGTGTTCGGGTACTGGGTCGAAAATCCGTCCCCGTTCGGGGTCGTGGAATTTGACGAAAACGGCAGGGCCATTTCCATTGAGGAGAAGCCCAAACATCCCAAAAGCAACTATATCATTCCCGGCCTGTACTTCTACGACCAGCAGGCCATGGAAATCGCCCGTTCCCTGAAACCGTCCGCGCGCGGGGAACTGGAAATCACGGACGTAAACCTTGAATATCTCCGCCGCGGACAGTTACAGGTCATCCCGCTGGAAAAGGGCTTCACGTGGCTGGACGCCGGCACCGCCGACAGTCTGCTGGAAGCCGCCCAGACCATTAAGGACTTACAGGAGCACACCGGACGGTATATCGGCTGTCTGGAAGAACTCGCGCTCGCGGAAGGCTGGATTCCCCGCGAACAGGTCCACGACATGGGCCGCGAACTCGGAAAGACCATCTACGGGAAGTATCTGCAATGCCTCTGACGGAAGCCTCGGGAAAGGAACGCCATGGAATCCAAAATTTTGTTTCTGGACTTGGACGGCACGCTCTTAAACGACCGCAAGGAACTGACGGACGGCAACCGGACGGCCATGGAATCCGCCGTTGCCCGGGGACACCGTCTGGTGATTGCCTCCGGACGCCCCTTGAAAAGCGTCATGGCACAGGCCGCCCATCTCGGACTGGACGGCCCCGGATGTTACGCCATTGCCTATAACGGCGCCGTCATTTACGATTTCACGAACGGGCGGCAGATTTTCCGCCGGACCATGTCGCCGGAAGACTTGTACGCCGTGTTTGACGAGGCCAACCGGCGCGGCGTGTATATCCAGACCTACGACCGGGAGGACGTGGTCATAGAGGCGCATAATGACCCGGAAATTGCCAAACGTTACTGTGACCGGATACAGCTTGCCTATCGCGTCATTCGGGATGTGCGGCGCGACCTGTCGGAAATGCCGGTAAAGGCGCTGGCCATTGATATCAACGGCCAAGAGCGTACGGGAGCCTTGCGGGAGTGGGTCCGGGAGCGCATGGCCGGACATCTGGACAGTTATTTCTCCGACCGCTATTTTCTGGAAATCGTGCCGGCGGGGGTCAACAAGGGACAGGGGATCGAAAAACTGTGCGAACTGTTAAACGTCCCGCTGAAAAATTCCGTAGCGGCGGGGGACGAAGCCAACGACGTGGATATGATTCGTACCGCCGGTATCGGCGCGGCCATGTCGAACGCCATCCCGGAACTGAAAGCGGTCGCGGACTACGTCACGGAGCGCGACAACAATCATGACGGCGTTGCCGAAATCATAGCGCGTTTTCTGCCCTGAACCGTCAGCGGAGGCCGTATTCACAGAACATCGCAAGTCTGTGAATACGGCCGTAGCGTTATTCGCGTTTTTCCGGATGTCTGCTGTAATAATCCGTCAAGGCCGACTGAATCGCTTCTTCCGCCAGAACGGAACAGTGCATTTTATAGGCGGGCAGACCGTCCAGCGCCTCCGCGACCGCCTTGTTGGTCAGTTTCATCGCCTCCGACACGGGTTTCCCCTTAATCAGTTCCGTGGCCATGGAGCTGGACGCAATCGCGCTCCCACAGCCGAACGTCTCGAATTTTACGTCCGTGACGACATCGTCCCTGATTTTCAGGTACATTTTCATAATATCGCCGCACTTCGCGTTTCCCACCTCTCCCACGCCATCGGCGTCCTCAATGACGCCCACGTTCCGGGGATTGCGGAAATGGTCCATGACCTTTTCACTGTACAACGCCATAATTCCGGCCTCCTCACAGAATAAATTGTGCCTTGCCGCTCATTAAATCCCTCCACACCGGAGAGAAGCCGCGCAAATACGCCACCACTTCCTTGACGTTCCGGATGATATACTCGACTTCTTCCTCCGTGGCGTCCTCCCCGAGACTGAGCCGTAAGGAGCCGTGCGCCACATCGTGTACGCGTCCAATGGCCAGCAGTACGTGGCTTGGGTCCAGAGACCCGGACGTACACGCGCTCCCGGAAGAGGCGCAAATCCCCCGGTCGTCCAGCAGAAGCAACAGGGACTCTCCTTCGATTCCTTCGAAACAGAAGTTGACGTTCCCCGGGAGACGGCGTACGGAATCCCCGTTCAAAGCCGAATGGGGGATTTCCCGTAACCCCTCTATCAGACGGTCCCGTAAAGCGCTTATACGTTCGGCGTTTTCGGCCATGCGCGCGGCGGATTCCTTCAGGGCCGTTGCCATGCCCACAATCCCCGGGACGTTTTCCGTACCGCCCCGCCTGCCGTTTTCCTGCGCGCCGCCCTCAATCAGATTCGTCAGGCGTACTCCCTTTCGCGCGTACAGGAACCCCACGCCTTTCGGGCCGTGGAATTTGTGCGCGGAAGCGGACAGCAAGTCGATATGGTCCGCTTTTACGTCCACGGGCAGATGTCCCACGGCCTGTACGGCATCGGTATGGAACAGGACGGCGTGTTTCGCGCAAATGGCGCCCAATTCCCGGACCGGCTGAACCGTCCCGATTTCATTGTTGGCCGACATGATCGTCACAAGACAGGTATCGTCACCAATGGCCGCTTCCAGCTCTTCCGGGCGGACCATCCCGTTTTCGTGCACGTCCAGCAATGTCAGCGTAAAGCCGTCTTTTTCCAGTTTGTTGAGCGTATGCAGTACGGCGTGGTGTTCAAAGGCCGTGGAGATGATATGACGCTTTCCGGCTTTTCGTCCGAGTTCGGCGGCGGATAGAATCGCCTGATTGTCGGCCTCGCTTCCGCCGGAAGTAAAGACAAGCTCCTTCGGGTCGGCGCGGATTACTTCCGCAATGTCCGCCCGGGCCTGTTCCAGTGCCTCTTTGGCCCGCTGGCCGAAAGTGTAGAGGCTTGACGGGTTTCCGTACCCCTCCCACAGAAGGGGCAACATTGCTTCTATTGCGGCGTGGCTGGGCTGTGTGGTGGCCGCGTTGTCGGCGTAAATTCTCATGATCCGCGATTCCTCCTCCATTGCGCGCAGAGGCTGTATGATTTTCTATCATATACCAATCTTCATACTATGTCAATATGTTTTACGGTGAAAAATAGAACGTCAGCGTTCACGCGGACGCCGCGAAGCGTAACCTGCGCGTAACGCCCTTTGCCGCTCCGCGGAAGCGATGACGGCTCCCCGAGCGCGGGGCGGCAAAGGGGAAATTTTCCAAAAAACCGTGCGCGCGTACAAAATGCACCTGTCCCATTGACAAAACCTCGACCGGACCGCTATAATGAACCGGTGAAAGAACGATGGTGTCCGGGGAGGAAGTATGGACGAAAAAGAGCGAGCCGCAACGCGGATGACGGGAGAGGACCCCTATAATGTGGAACGCTGTGACCTCATCTGTACGCATGAGGACATTATTGAGCGCGTGCGGGCGGAGCTGCCTGATGAGGATACTTTGTACGACCTGACGGAGCTGTTCCGCATTTTCGGGGACTCCACGCGGGTACGGATCCTTTATCTGCTGTTTGCGTCTGAAATGTGCGTATGTGACATGGCGGCCCTGCTGGGGCTGACACAGTCGGCGGTTTCGCACCAGTTGCGGGCGCTGAAAAACGTCCGTCTGGTGAAGTCGCGCCGGGAGGGAAAGACCGTATTCTATTCTCTGGCCGATGAGCACGTCAAAACGATCATCAATCAAGGGCTGGAACACGTGCGGGAGTGACCGGCGTGTTCCGGAGAAAGGAGGGATGTTTGGTGAGCTTTTTCGTGTCTATGGACGGAAATTTGTTGCTTTGGATACAAAAACACGCCCGGTTTCACGCGTGGGATTTCTTCTGGATAGCCGTCACTTCTCTGGGAAACGCGGGGATTGTGTGGCTTCTGCTCTCGGCGGGCCTGCTCTGCCAGCGCCGGACCCGCGCCGCCGGACAAGTCGCGTTGTTATCCATGGGACTTTGCTTTCTGCTGTGCAATCTTCTGTTAAAGAATCTGGTGGCGCGGACCCGGCCTTATGAGGTCATTCCCGAACTGACTACGCTCATACCCCATCCGACCGACTACTCGTTCCCTTCCGGACACACATCGGCCTCTTTCGCCTGCGCGCTGGTCCTGTTCCGGATGCTCCCGAAAAAGTACGGCGTTCCGATTCTGTGTCTTGCGGCGCTCATTGCGCTGTCCCGGCTGTATGTCGGGGTACATTACCCCAGCGACGTGCTCGGCGGACTGCTCGTGGCCGTGGTCGTAAGCACGGTACTGCTCTGGGTCTGGAACCGGCGTTAGGGGGCGAACATGGACACTTGGGAGACGCTGGAACAGGAATGCGGAAGCTGTCACGCGTGCCCGCTCGGAAACGGACGGCAACGCCTCGTGTTCGGCGATGGCTGCCGGACCGCGGAAATCATGTTCATTGGAGAGGGTCCCGGCCAGCGGGAGGACGAAGAGGGGATTCCGTTTGTCGGCCCGGCCGGGAAACTGCTGGATGACATGATGGAGCTAATCGGCCTTGACCGGAGCAAAGTCTACATCGCGAACGTTGTAAAGTGCCGCCCGCCGCGGAACCGCGACCCCATGAACGTTGAACAGGAAATGTGTCTGCCGTGGTTGAGGCGTCAGACGGCGTTACTCCGTCCGAAGATGATTGTCTGCTTGGGGCGGATCGCGGCGCAGGCCGTGATGAAGCCGGATTTCCGCATCACCAAGGAGCATGGGCAGTGGATACGGAAGGCGGGCGTCTGGATCACGGCCATTTATCACCCGTCCGCGCTGTTGCGGGACGTGTACAAGCGCCCGGAGACGTTTCTGGACCTGAAAGCCATACAGGCCAAGGCGCGCGAAATCTGTAGCCGTACGGACCTTTCCACGCCCTGAACGAAAACGGCGGACATGAAGCCATGTCCGCCGTTGCGTTTGTTCAGTTCTTTTCCAGCAGTTTATAGAGCAGTCTGTAAAGGGTCTCGCCCTCTTCCTGCGTGAGTTGGCCGTAGTTGGCCATTTGATAGGGGATTTCAATGGCTTGGTCTTTTAACGCTTCCCCCGCTTTCGTGATGGTCACGCGGAGACTGCGTTCATCCACGGGGTCCCGCTGGCGCGTCAGAAGGCCTTTGGCCTCCATTCGCTTCAACAAGGGCGTGAGCGTGCCGGAATCCAGATAAAGGCGCTGGCCAAGCTCTTTCGCCGTTACGCTCCGCTGTTCCCACAGGACCATCATAGTAATGTACTGCGTGTAAGTCAGGCCAATCCGTTCGAGACAGGGCTTGTACTGCTTTACCATCTCCCGGGCACAGGCGTAGAGCGGAAAACAGAGCTGATTTTTCAAGTGGAGCGCTTCCGGACGGTAGGGGCCGCCCGCTTCGGATACATGGACAAAATCATGGGTCATCTCAAGTTCTCTCTTTTCCTCGTATTTTTCGGACGGGGAATTATTCCGCGTCCTGACGGGCCAGCTTGGCAAACGCCGCGGCTCTGGTGCGGTCGCCCTCATTGGGACGCCCCGCGTTAAGGAAGAGGAAGGAACCCTTGCAATGGAATTCCCGCGGGGAAAGGGTAATCCCGTTTTCGTCCGCCACTTTCTTGACCTGTTGGTAGGTAGACGGGACGATTGCGGCGGTGCTGAAGTTGTAGAGCGTGCCAATATTGTCGGCGTTCTTGCGCAAGAAGCGCTTGACGGACTCGTCAATGCCATTGGCGTACACGGCGCTGCCCAGAAAGACCATGTCCGTTTTTTCGTCCAGCGGACGGTCCACGGTTTCGGCCTCCACGCCGAGAGCCTGCGCAATCGCTTCGGCAATTTTTTTTGTATTGCCGCCTTTGGAATAGTACCGAACCGCAATGTTCATAATAAAGTTCCCCCTCCTGTATGTTCGGCTTGAAGCCGCAGATGATAACGGTCACGCGCTCATACCCGCCTGCTGGAAGCGGTAGGCGGCCTGTACGGCTTTGGCAAGCTGATCGCCGCAAGAAGTGTTTTTCGCGCCGCAGTGAATGCCCGAAACTTTTTCCGTGATTTCCTGAACGGTCAAACCCTCCACGAGAGAAGAAATGGCCTTGAGATTCCCGTCACAGCCGCCGACAAAGCGCACGTTATGGACGCGTTCGCCGTCAAGATCCAGACTGATGAGGCGGGAACAGGTCCCGCTGGTACGGTATTCAAAATGTGTCATAAAACCGCCTCTGTCTTTTCCCGGACCGTGTCCATGGACGTTGTCGGCTCAAAACGCGCGACAATCTCCCCGTTCCGGTCAATCAGGAATTTGGTAAAGTTCCATTTAATGGTGCTGGTGTTTTTGTAATCGGGGTCGGCCTTGGAAAACATATCGTCCAGCAGTTTCCCCATTTCATTGTCATCGAAACCGGCGAAGGTGGTGTTGCCGGTGAGGTACTGGTAGAGCGGGTCGGCGCCGGGTCCGTTGACCTCAATCTTGCCGAACTGCGGGAAGGTGATTCCGAAACGTCCCGTGCAAAAGGTGTGAATTTCGTCATTCGAGCCGGGGGCCTGATTGCCGAACTGATTGCACGGAAAATCCAGAATTTCCAGACCGTCCTTCTGATGGGCGGCGTAAATTTCCTGCAATTCGGCGTACTGGGGCGTAAAGCCGCACCCGGTGGCGGTATTGACAATCAGGAGAACCTTTCCCTTGTAATTCGACAACGGAATTTCCTTGCCTTTCCGGTCCTTCACGGTGAAATCATAAACGGACATAACAGCCTCCTTGTTTTCTTCCTGTCGTTCAAAATTGAATTGCAGGCACAATTTTATACGACTTCGCCCGGTTTGTCAAGCGCATTTTTCCGTGATTCCCGCACGACCTCCGCCTCCCGGATTTGATAGTAGCGGAACAGCGGCAGGGCGTCCGGGGGAATCCGTTCCCCGGAGACCACAATCGGAATCGCCGGGGGACAACTGACCAGCGGCGCGGCGCAAATCCGCCCCACGGCGTCCTCCACGCGGACGCGTTCATGGGACGCGAAAAGCGCCCGACGCGGAGACAGCGCCGTTTCCGGGCGGACAACGGGCAGGGACGGACGTGGAATATCGGGCGCGTCATTGCCGCCCAGCGCGGCGGCGACACGGTCGAAGTCCTCCGTGCGGTTTTCGGGCGTGGCCATGAGCACGAGAAAGTCCCGGTCGGCGTACTCCCACTCCACGCCGCCCCGGCGCAGACGTTCCGACATCCGCGCGGTATCGCCGCGGAGCGTCAGCCGGAGCGGGTCGGACGTCTCCACGGTCCAGCGGCGCAAACGGAGCGTATCGCGCAGGGCGCGGAGCCGGGAGAGCGTATCGGAGAGACGCCGGGGGTAGTCGCCGGACAGATAGCGGTTGCAAAGGTCCAGAGAGGCCAGCGTCAGCCATGAGGGACTTGTGGAGCCGAACAGGGCCAGCGCGGTTTTGACATGGTCACGGAAGCGCGTTGCGCGCGGGGCGATGTGCAGATAGGCGCCGCCCGTCAGGACGGGAAACGTCTTGTGGGCCGAGTCACAGCACATATCCGCGCCGAGGTCGAGCGGGTGCCGGGACGGCCGCAGAAAGCGCAGATACGCGCCGTGGGCGTTATCGACCAGAAGGGGGGTACCGAAGGCGTGGCAGACGTCCGCGAGCGCGGCGATGTCGGCACAGCCGCCCAGATAATCGGGACTGGTCACCCATACCGCCGCCGGGGGCGCGGACAGGCGTTCCAACGTCCGCCGGAGCGCGTCCGGCGTGACCTCACAGCGGCAGAGGCTTTCCATATGGTCCGGCCAGAGCCACACAATTTCCGCGTCCGTCAGCGCGGCGGCGTACAACAGGGAGCGGTGAGCGTTGCGCGCCGCGACCATCACGGGCGGCGTACGCGCCGGACGGGCCGTCAGCGCAAGGTACGCCATAGCGCGTATACACTGGCTGGAGCCTTCCGTGACGTAAACCGTCCGGGCGGCGCCAAAGAGCGCGGCGGCGTTGCGTTCGCTCCGCGCAAGAATACTGTCCGGGTCGTCCGCGTAGAGTTCCCCCGCGCCGCTGATTTCCGTAATGTCGAACGGCTCACAGCCGAGCGCGGGCACGCCTTTATGTCCGGGCATATGGAAGCGGACGGTTCCCGAGTCCGCGTAACGCCGCACGAAGTCCGCTACCGGCGTTTCCATCAGTAAACGGTCTCCACGTCCTCCGGGGAGACGCGCAGAGACTTGCAGAACGCCTCCAAGCCGTCCGGGCCGCTGATGAGTTCCAGTTCGTGGAATTTTCCGGTCTCGGGGTCAATGTACCCGCCGGTCATTTCCCCCGTGCAGATACTTTTCCGTACGGCCGGACGCTTCCCGGACAGGTCCGCCGCGACAGGATCCGGACGCCGCTTCCAAAAGAACGGCATAAAAGTTCCCCCTTCCGTTCAGGATGTGGCGCGGGCGGCCTGTATCATGATGGCGCACTCGATACGCTTCCGGAACAGTTCGCAGCCCGCTTCATAGACGCCCAGCACGGAGCCGGTCGCGTGGTAGGCGTTGGCGGCACAGCCGCCGGAACAGTAGAGCCGCGCCCAGCAGTCGGCGCACTCGGGGCGCGCGTAGGCGTTACAGGCGCGGAACCGCTCCTGAACGCCGGGGGCCGTGACGCCGCGCCACACATCGCCGAGTTTGTACGCCGCCTCCCCCACAAACTGGTGGCACGGGTACAGCTCGCCGGACGGCGTAACGGCCATGTACTCCGTACCGGAGCCACAACCGGAAATCCGTTTATAGATACACGGTCCGTTGGTCAGGTCCAGCATATAGTGATAGAACGTCAGCGGACGGCCTTCCCGCTCGCGCCGGAGCAGTTCCACGGCAAGGCGTTCGTATTCCTGTTTGACGGTTTCCAAATCCTCCAGCGTCAGGGCGGCGGGGTCATCGGGGGCGCAGACGACCGGCTCCATACTCAGTTCCGTAAAGCCAAGGTCGGCCATATGGAACAAATCGCGCGTAAAATCGGGGTTGGCGTGGGTGAACGTGCCGCGCATATAGTAATCTTTCCCGCCGCGCGCCCGGACCAGCTCCTGAAATTTGGGTACAATCCGGTCGTAACTGCCCCGCCCCTGATAGTCCACGCGTACGCGGTCGTGCGTTTCCCGGCGTCCGTCAAGGGAGAGGACCACGTTGGACATCTCGCGGTTGGCGAAGTCGATCACGTCCTCGTCAATGAGTACGCCGTTGGTGGTCAGCGTGAAACGGAACCGCTTTCCGCGGGCGGCCTCCGCGCTTCTGGCGTACGCCACAAGCCGTTTGACAACGTCCCAGTTCATCAGCGGTTCCCCGCCGAAGAAGTCCACCTCTAAATTTTTACGCGTCCCGGAATGGTCCATGAGGAAGTCAAGGGCCTGTTTCCCGACTTCAAAGGACATCAACGCGCGTTCGCCGTGGTAGCGGCCCTGACTGGCGAAGCAGTAGGCGCAGTTCAAATTACACGTATGCGCGACATGGAGACACAGCGCCTTGACCACATCGCCCGAACGCGCTTTGAACGTCCCGGCCATATCCGCGAACGTGTCGGGGGTGTAAAGCTGTCCGGCATCGCGGAGCGCGCGCACGTCCGCGACACATTCCCGCAGTTCCTCCGGGCTGACGCCGTGCTTCTCCGACAGGGCCGCGACAATCTCCGCTTCCGTATGGTCCGGAAAGAGCCGGATTACATCGTAGGCGACTTCGTCCACGACATGAACGCCCCCGGAACAGGTGTCCAGTACAATATTGTAACCGTTTAACTGATATTGGTGCACCATAGCCAATCTCCTGCAAGCCGCGCGGGAACACGGAAGGGACGCCTCTTGCTATGGCGTCCCCGGATTCCGTTCAGCGTTTTTGGGTCTGATTTTCGCATTTCTGGTTGGCGACTCCGCAGCTTGTCTTGCACGCCGACTGACAGGAAGTCTGGCATTCGCCACAGCCGCCGCGTTTGGCGCTCTCGCAGAGATTGCGCGTTTCAAGAGTCTGGATTCTCTTCATAGCCGTTTCTCCGTTTCCTTGAGTTTCGGCGGATTGGTCCGCCGGTTTTTGTCATTATAGCACAGCCTCCGGGGAAAGTCAACTCGTACGCGAACAATCCTTTGGGCTTTGCGGGGGCTGTCAGGGCGGTTAGAGGTCCCGTCACAAGGCGGACCGGTAACCGGAAGTTACCGGTTCATAAGTGCCGTAATCTCGCTTCTTACCCTTTCCAAATCGCTACAGGACAAAATTGGAATCAGGCTGTTAATTTCCTCAATGCTCTTATTCCACCAGCGAAACTTGAGCATCAGGGCAATGAGGTCATCGTCAAAGCGTTTACGGAGTTCCCGTGCCGGATTTCCAATCATGATTGTATAGGGTAAAACTTCTCCGCCCACCACACTGTTTGCGCCGATAATAGCGCCGTCCCCAATATGCGCACCGGGAAGAATGACCGCGTTCTGTCCAATCCATACATCGTTACCAATCACCGTATCGCCCTTGAATGGAAGCTCGGAAGCCGGGGGCGGATTCATATTCCATCCGTCCAAGGTATAAAACGGAAAGGTTGATACCGCGTTCATCTGGTGGTTTGCGCCGTTCATGACAAATTCAACGCCCGCCGCGATTTGGCAGAACTTCCCTATAATCAATTTGTCTCCGTTCCATTCATAATGGTGCGTTACATGGCTTTCAAACTCCGAATCGGCGATATATGTGAACTCACCGACAATAATATTGGGGTTTCTGATAGTGGGCTTGATATAGATTTCCTTTTCGTATCCGGCTACCGGATGGATGGTATCAGGGTTTGGATGGGTATCGTTCTTCATGTTTCTACCTCCAAAAAATTCCAGTTTACCTGTTGCTATGATACCAGACTTGGGGGAGAATTTCAAGATATGTTTTCACATCCGGAGAGGCTGTACGGGCGCGTCCCCGTCCCACGGGTACAGGAAGCGCGGGACGCCTTCCGCCGCCGGGGCGAGGGCGTACATGGGGAAGAAAAATACCAGTCCTTCGGGCGTCAGGAAGTAGTTCCGGGGCTGGAAACAACGCCGCAGACGCCGCCGCCAGTCGGGGTGATACCGCGACAGGCCGCGTTTTTCCTGACACTCGATTTCCTCCGCCGCGAAATCGCACAGCGTCTTTTTCCAGCGGGTACGGGGCGGGAAGAAGTCGGAGAGCGCCACCGGATACCCCGTGACAAGGTCCCACGTGTCCCCCCAGCGGCGTTGAAAGGGCGGACCCGGCGCGGCGTTCTCCCGCAGTTCCGTGTAGAGGCTCCAAAGGCGTCCGGCCCGGTACGTCTCCTGAAACGTCAAAGTCGCCTGAAAACAGGGCAACGGCCCGCTGTTGAGCAAAGCGGCGCGGTACTCCGTCTCCGTCCACGGCCGCAGCTCCCGCCGGCAGTATTTCAAAAACGCGTCCCCCTGTAGGCGGTAAAAGGACGCGATTCTTCTGTATTTCCGCTCTTTTCCGGCCGGACGCGGCAAAGTCGCGCGCGCCTCCAGAACCGGAACGCCGTCCACGTCCCACGTCCGCGCCGTTTCCGCGGCCTCTACCGTAAACTCTGACCCGTTCCGCATACTACCCGCTCCTCTTCCCGGAAACTGTCCCTTCCGACACCTCCCCAGCCTATGCCCCGGGACCAAGTTCCGTGCGCGTCCGCTCCTTCCGCACATGGAAGATTTCCCGAAAAAGGGCTTTACTTTCTCTCCGCGTTTGTGATAAAATGACGAACATACGCGGAACCGGCTACAACTTCCATCACGGAAAAGACGCCGTCAGAGAAACCGGGCGCGCCCATGGCGAGAAAGGAACACTTTATCCATGAAAATCGGGAGAAAAGAAAAGAATGACGAACTCTATAAGGCCATTCTACAGTTAAAAGACGAACAGGAATGCTATGAGTTTTTCCAAGACCTGTGCACGGTCCCGGAACTGCGCTCCATGGAACAGCGTTTTGAGGTGGCGTATCTGCTTTACAGAGGCTGGATTTACAGCGATATTCTCAGCCGTACCGGGGCTTCCAGCGCGACCATCAGCCGCGTGAGCCGTTCCCTGAACTACGGCACCGGCGGCTACGAACGCCTCTTCGCGCGGATTCCCGCCGCGCAGGAGGAAACATGAACGGCAACGCGTACGCGTCCCTCTCCGCCAGTTACGATGCGCTCATGCGGGACGGGAACTATCCCGCGCGGGCCGCGTTCCTCGCTGCGCGGTTGCGGGAAAGTCCAATTCCCGTGCGTACCGTGCTGGACCTCGGCTGCGGTACGGGTACGATTGCGTGGCTGATGTCCCATCGGGGCTTCCGGGTCATTGCGGCCGATGGCTCCGAAGAAATGCTGACGGAAGCGGTCCGGAAGGGGGAGGGCGTGTCCGGAGATGTCCCGCCGCCGCTGTTTATCTGTCAGTCCATGCCGCGCCTGAAACTTGCCGCCCCCGTGGACGGCGTTGTTTCCACGCTGGACGCCCTGAACTACCTGACCAGCGCGCGCGACTTGCGGGAAACGTTCCGGCGCGTCTGCCGGTATCTCCGTCCGGGCGGACGGTTCCTCTTTGACCTCAACACGCCCCACAAGTTCCGCCTCATGGACCGGCGGACGTATCTGGACGAAACGGACGAAAGTTTCTGTGTGTGGCGCACGTTCTTTTCGGAAAAGAAACAGGTCTGCGTGTGGCAGGTGGATTTGTTCCGGCTCCGTCCGGACGGCGCGTGGGAGCGGTCCTGTGAGGAGCACCGGGAGCGGGCTTGGAGCCTCGAACAGATTCGGACGTTTTTACAGGAGGCCGGTTTTTCACACGTACAAATCACGGGGGACCTGTCCAAAAGCCCCCCAAAGGAAAACGAAACCCGCTGGAACGTACTGGCGGAAAAGGAGCGTTCATGAGCAAAGATTGTCTTATCCGGGCCATTTCGGCGGACGGTTACGTCAAAGCGGCGGCCGTCTCGACCCGCGCCCTGACCGAACAGGCCCGGCAGATTCATAAAACGTTGCCGGTGGCGACCGCCGCGCTGGGACGGGCGTTGTCCGCCGCCTCCATGATGGGCAACGCCATGAAAGAGGACGCCGCGAGCGTCACGTTACAGTTCCGCGGCGGCGGACCGCTGGGAACCGTGCTGGCGGTCTCGGACCACGAGGGCAACGTGCGCGGGTACGTGGACAATCCCGGCGTGGAACTGCCCTTACGCGCGGACGGAAAATTAGATGTCGGCGGCGCGGTCGGGAGTGACGGCACGCTGACCATTATCCGGGACTTGCGCATGAAAGAGCCGTACACGGGGAGCGTTGGACTGCTCAGCGGGGAGATCGCGGAGGATATCGCGGCCTACTTCGCCGAATCGGAACAGATTCCCACGGTCTGCGCGCTGGGCGTCCTGCTGGACAGGGACCAAAGCGTACTGGCCGCCGGCGGGACGTTGATTCAACTGTTGCCCGGCGCGCCGGAGGACGTGATTTCCCGCGTAGAGCGGGGCGTATGGGCGCTCGGACCCGTGACAACGGTCCTGCGGGACAATCCGGACCCGGAAGCGTTGTTACAAAAGGCCCTGCCGGAATTTCAGCTTACCACGCTGGAACGTTCGCCGGTGGCCTATCGCTGTGACTGTAGCCGTCATCGTATGGAAGCGGCGCTCATTGCGCTGGGGCGTCCGGAACTGCGGAAGCTGTTGGACGAACAGGGTCACGCGGAACTCTCCTGCCGTTTCTGCGGCAATGTGCAGACCTTTACGCGCGCGGACCTTGAAGCGTTGCTGGAACGGATGTAGCGGAATCGGCGAGCCATGGAACACTGGGAAACGCTGAGGCCGGACGGCTACCGCTTCGTGTGGGCGGACGGACTGTTCCGGCCCGGTACGGACAGTTTCGTGTTGTCGTCCCTGCCGCGGCTGAAGCGCGGTATGCGCGTGTGCGACCTCGGGAGCGGTACCGGACTTCTGGGCGTACTCCTGTTACAGCGGGAACCGTCATTGAGCGTCACCGGACTGGAACAGACGCCGTACGCCGTGGAACTCGCGGAACGTTGCGCGGCGGTCAACGGACTTTCGGACCGTCTGAAATCGCATTGCATGGACCTGCGGGACGCGCCCGCACAGTTCGCGGCCGGCTCCTTTGACATAGTGGTGTCGAACCCTCCCTACTACCCGGAAGGACGCGGCGCGCCGCCGCCCGGTAACGTACGCCGCGCCGCCCGCCACGAATCCGCCTGTGCGCTCCCCGAACTCGTACGCGCCGCCGCGTATTTACTGCGCTGGGGCGGCGCGTTCTGTCTGGCGCACAAGCCGGAACGCCTGACGGACCTTCTTTGCCTGTTGCGTGAGGCGCGCTGTGAGCCGAAACGTCTGCGCTTCGTGCACGGGACCGCGGACACGGCGCCGTCTCTGGTACTGCTGGAAGGACGGCGGGGCGGAAATCCGGGGCTGTCCGTGGAGCGTCCGCTGGTACTCCGCCGCCCGGACGGCTCCCCTACGCCCGAACTCAATGCCATTTACTTCCGTGACACGGAATCATGAACTGGAGGCCGCCGTATGTCGGGTACGCTCTACCTTGTCGCCACGCCGATTGGAAATCTTGGCGACTTCTCCCCCCGCGCTGTCGAGACGCTCAACGCCGTGGACTTTATCGCGGCGGAGGACACGCGCGTTTCCGTAAAACTGCTCAACCGCTTCGGCATACAAAAGCCGCTGACGAGTTACCACGAACACAACCACGTCACGGCCGGACAGAGTATCCTAAAGAGACTGCTTTCCGGCGAGACCTGCGCGCTGGTCACGGACGCCGGAACCCCGGCGATTTCCGACCCCGGAGAGGACCTTGTGCGCCTCTGCGCGGAGGCGGGCGTTGACGTTGTTTCGATACCGGGCTGTTGCGCCGCGGTCAACGCGCTGGCCGTAAGCGGACTGCCAACGGGGCGGTTTACGTTCGAGGGCTTTCTGACGGTCAACAAAAAAAGCCGCCGGGAACGCTTGGAGGCGTTACGGACGGAAGAGCGTACCATGATTTTCCATGAGGCCCCGCACAAGTTACGCGGTACGCTCGCGGACCTGTGTGCGGTCTTTGGCCCGGGACGGCGGGTCGCGCTGTGCCGGGAAATGACGAAACTGCACGAGGAAACGATACGGACCACGTTAGGGGAAGCGGCGGCGTACTATGAAACGACAACCCCGCGCGGGGAGTATGTACTGGTGATTGAGGGGGCCGCGCCGGCGGCCGTGGAGACGGGTTCCGTGGAGGACGCGGTCAGGGACGTGTTGACGCTCCGTGAAAGCGGAACGCGTCTGAAAGAAGCGGCGGCGCGGGTCGCGGACCGGACCGGATTTCCGAAGAATCAGCTTTACGCCGCCGCGTTGAAGCGAATGCAGTCAGGTATTGTCGGGGCTGATGGGGACCCGGAGGAACAGACGCCGTAACGCTTTGGCGTTGAAGGGAATCAGGGGGTAGAGGTACCCTTTGCCGAACATGGGCTTTGTGGTTGCGAGCAGTACAATGAACCCGATGACGCCGCCGACAAAGCCCCAGACGTCAAACGCGCCCGTCAGGAGCAGTAACGAAACCCGGATGAGTTTAAAGGCGTAGCCCATTTCGTAACTCGGCTGGGCGAACGCCGCCACCGACACGAACGCCATATACACCAGCACTTCCGGACCCAGCCACCCGGCCCGGACCGCGAAGTCCCCTAAAATCAGGGCGCCCAGCATGGAGAACGAGTTGGACAGGGAATCGGGCGTGTTTAAGGACGCCAGTTTCAAGACGTCAATCAGGAACTCCACCACCAGCAGTTGCCAGAGCATACTTAACGATACCGGCTCCGGCGCGGAAAGGAACGTCAGCCACCCGGGCAGAAGGTGCGGATGGTTCACCGTCAGGTACCAGAAGGGCGTGATGAACAGCGAGAGCACAAAGACCACAATCCGCAACAGACGCAGGTAAGTTCCCACGAGAGGCGGAAAATAAAACTCGTTGGCTTCCTGTGTGAAGTCAAAGAAGGTAGTCGGAAGGAGCATGACGGAGGGGGAGTTGTCCACCATCAGGACAATGTTCCCCTCCAAAATGGTGGCGGAAGCACTGTCGGGGCGTTCGGTGTAGCGGACTTTGGGAAAGGGGTTGTACCACTGTTTGGGGCGCAGGACTTCCGCCACGCTTTCCTGTCCGAGCGTGATAGAGTGGACGTTGACCGTACTTAGTTTCTCCCGGACCGCCCGGAGCAGCGCGCGGTCCACTTTGTCGCTCAGGTAACACAGGATAATGTCCGTATGGGAACGGTCCCCGATTTGATGGGCTTCCATGGTCAAATGCGGGTCACGGATACGGCGGCGCAGAAGCGCCATATTCGGCACCAATGCCTCAATAAAGCCGTCATGGGAGCCGCGCAGGACTTTGCCGTCCGGCGGCTCGTCCACGCCGCGGCAGGGATACTCCTTACAGTCAATCATGGCCCCGCCGGACAGGCCGTCCAGCAGAAACAGCGTTTTCCCCAGCAGGACCGCCGTCACGAGTTCTTTCGTGTCGGCGCTTACGCTGACTTCCGCGAAACTCACGAAGCGGTCCACAAACTCTTGCATATCCGTAAGGCTGCTCAGGCTGTCCGCCGGGAGCGACAGCCAGAACGCGCCCATACGTTCCAGCGTGGCGTCCAGCCCGTAGCCGTCCACCACCCAGACGCGCCCGCGCCGCCCGCCAATGACGTAATCCCGGCTGACCATGTCGCAGTTCCGTTCCACGCCGAGGACGGCGTCCATATACGCCGCGTCCGTTTCAAAATGGTTCCGTAGTTTCTCCATTGCGCCGCCTCCTGTCTCCGGTACAGTCTGCCCGGTTTGGCAGGAATTATCCGGCGCGTCAAATCTGTTTGACCGTATAGTAAACGAACAGGCCGAAGGCGGCCAAGGACAGCGTCCACATGGCGCAACTTGCGGCCGCCACGCTGACCAGACTTGACAGAATCCCGGAGAACGTCAGGGCCAGCGACACGTAGAGCGGAAGCGTGTTCTCGCCCAGTGACAGGAACTTTTTCAGCGTCCCGTTCCAGAGCAGATACAGCACGCCCGCCAACGCCGCCAGCAACGCGACCGCCAGCGCGCGGGAGAGCGTCAGATAGGGGGAGAAGGGCTGCATGGTGCGGGAAAACAGCCACATTGCCATAATGCCCACGACCAGTACGGTCATACACGCGGCACAGAGGCGGTCGTACAGCCCCCACACAATGCCCAGAAACGCCGCGGACGGGACCAGCACAAGCAAACGGTCCAGAAACGTCAGGTCCCAGATACTCAGCAGACTGACCAGCGCCACAAACAGGCCCGTCCCGCACAGATAAAGGCCGACCATTCGTTTGAACTGGTCCCCGCGTTGCAGACCGGTCCATATCGCGCCGAGCGCGAGAATCGCCGCGCCGATACCGGCCAGTATGGGAAGGTAGCGTTCGTGCCAGAGAATCATTTGTCCCGCCGCGCCGGCGGCATGGCGGCGCACAACAAACAGAAAGATTTCCGCCGCGCAGCCGCACAGAAGCGCGTGCATTGCAAAAGTTTCGGAAGCGCGGGCCGTTCCGCTTTTTTGATGTTTCGGCATATCCAAAACCTCCGTAGAAGTGATTCTTCCCGATGTGCGCGAGGGCCGACACACACCGTCAGGCAGTATAGCAGAGATTTCCCCGTTTTGCAAGCGGAAAGCGCGTTTTATGGATGTAAAGACTGTGAAAGCCCCCTGAAAGAAACGCTTCAGGGGGCTTTGCGCTTCCGCTCAAATCAATCCGGCAATCAGGATAAAGAGAATCAGCACCGGGAGCACAAACTGAAAATACGGTTTCAGGAACACGGGCATTTTCAGTCCGGCGCCGGTATTCGCTTCTTTGATATACTGATCGAAGCCCCAGCCCCAGCGCGTGACGCAGAAAAGCAGGTACGTCAGCGAGCCGATCGGGAGCAGTAACGAGCTGACAATAAAGTCCTCGCTGTCCAGCACGTCACGGGGCCCGATGATGCGCAGGTCCATCCAGACATTGTACCCGAGCACGCAGGGGAGGCTTGCAACCAGAATGAACAGACAGCAGACCAGAGAGGACTTTTTCCGGGTCCAGCCGAAGTCGTCAATACAGTTGGCGATCAGGTTTTCAAACACGGCGATCACCGTTGAAAAACTGGCGAAGGTCATAAACAGGAAGAAGAGGGCGCCCCAGAAACGGCCGCCGGTCATGTCGGCGAAGATACGGGGAAGCGTCATGAAGATCAGGCCCGGACCCTGATTCGGTTCCACGCCGAAACTGAAACAGGCGGGGAAGATAATCAGACCGGCCATGAAGGCAACGAAGGTGTCAAGCGCGCAGATACGCGCCGCCTCTCCGGGCAGGGTGTGTTCGTCAGCCATGTAACTGCCGAAAATCTCCATGGAGCCGATACCGATACTCAGCGTAAAGAAGGACTGGTTCATAGCGTCCGTAATGACATGGAACAGTCCCACCTCTCTGGCGCGTTCCATGGACGGAAGCAGGTAAAACTTTACGCCTTCCAGTCCGTTCGGGAGCGTCAGCCCGCGCACGGCCAGTATGACAATCAGGCACAGCAGGCCCAACATCATCCACTTTGTCACGCGTTCCAGACCGTTCCGGAGGCCGAAACTGCACACCAGAAAGCCCGCGATTACGGTAATGGCCATCCAAAGCGACATCTCCAGCGGAGAGGCAAGCATATTCTCAAATACGGAATCGGTCTCGGCGGGCGGGAGCAGATAGAACACGCCCCCCGCGAACTTGAAAAAGTACCCCAGCATCCAGCCGGAAACCGTGGTGTAGTACATCATAAGCAGGGTACAGCCCGCGAAACAGATCCAGCCGTGAATATGCCATTTCGTTCCGGGCGGCTCAAGGGCTTGGAAGGCGGGCAGGGCGCTTTTACGGCTTGCGCGTCCGACCGCGAACTCCATGGTCAGAATGGGAATGCCCATTATCACCAGAAAGAGCAGGTAGAACAGCACAAACACGCCTCCGCCGTCCGCGCCGGTGACGTACGGGAACCGCCATACGTTCCCGATACCAATCGCGCACCCGGCGCTGACCAGCAGAAAGCCCAGACGTGACCGAAAGGTTTCACGTTCCATCATAAGGTTTTCACTCCTTTTATGTCTCGCGTGACAGGCCGAAAAAACGGTACGGGAAAGCCGCGCGTCCCTTAAAACGTCACCACTTCCTCCGCCGGCTTGTCACAGGGGGCAATGGACAGAATATTCATCACCGGGCCTTTGCCCTTGTAGGCCTGATGCGGTTCGACCGTCATCCGTGCCCGGACTTCCACCCAGTCGCGGTCGTTATACCGTTCCAGATGGTCGCCCTTGGCCACCAGCCCCAGAAACTGTACATCGTTGGCACAGCACACCATGGCAAAGCGTCCGGGGCAGTGCACCCCCGGCATACGTTTCGAGTGGCACATCAACAGTTTCATGTGCATGAGCTTCCCGGCGTAACGGTCCGGATGGTCCATGACGTCCACGTACCACACGCCGAAATCCTCGTCCGGAATCTCCACTTCGTCTTTAGACAGGTCAAACGGGCATTCGTCCCCGGTCAGATAGTTTTCACTGCTTCCGTCCACATTTTCCAGCCAGATTTCCGCGCGGCGGTTGACCATCCGGAGATTCCGTTTCCGCAGAGAGTCGCGCAGTTCCGGCGTACAGCGGTTGAACACCATCATATCGGCGTTCGTGATTTTCTCCATCATGAGCTGGCCCATGTTTTTCGCGTACAGGTCGAACGTGGACGCCTGAACAAAGGTCATAATCTGATAGAGAATCCAGTTCGGCGGAAACACGCTGTCAAAGAGCGGCGCGAACGGCCACATACCGTTGTATTCAATCAGGACCTGCGCCGGACGGTACTTCTTTTCCCATGTCCGGCAGGCGTCCGGCGTCAGGTCCTCCAACTCCTCCACGTCCACCACGTCCACGCCCCGCAGGGCGGCGGACGTGTACTCTTCCTCCCCTTCCTCACAGCGGAGCAGAAGCGTCTTTCCCTCCCGGGCGAAGCCGTCTTCTAAAATGCCGTTGATAAAGTTCGTTTTTCCGGCGTCCAGAAAACCGGCGACCAGATAAACGGGAATGTCTGCCATACGACCACTTCCTTACCGCTTACAGTCCGAACAGCGCGGCCAGTTTGGCCTCGTCCAGTTCCGCGCCAATGACGCACAGACGGCCCGTATAATCGGGGTGTCCGGCCCGGATTTCGGATTCTTCCGGCACGTAGTCGAATTCCAGCCACTGTCCGTTCTCGCCGTTGACAATGCCCTTGGCCCGGAGAATTTTTCCGTACCCGCCGCCGTCCAGCGCGGACAGGATACGCTCAATTTCCGCCTTGGCAAATACTTTCGGCGTCTCCTTGCCCCATGATGAGAACACTTCGTCCGCGTGATGGTGATGGTGTCCATGCTCATGCTCATGGTGGTGTTCATGATCGTGGTCATGGTCATGGTCGTGGTCGTGTTCATGCTCATGATCGTGGTCATGATCGTGATCGTGGTCATGGTGATGCTCATGCTCATGATCGTGATCGTGGTCATGGTGATGTTCATGCTCGTGTTCGGCCTCTTCCGCCTCATGTTCCGCGCGCATTTTTGCAAGCAGTTCGTCCGCCAGCGACACCTTTTCCATGGCCGACAGAATCGTTTGCCCGCTTAATTCGTCCCACGGCGTGGTAAGAATGGCCGCGTCCGGATTCTTTTCCCGCAGAAGCCCGACTACCGCCTCTAATTTTTCCTGTGACAGTTTCTGTGTCCGTGACAGGACAATGGTCCCGGCGGATTCCACCTGATTGTTGTAAAACTCGCCGAAGTTCTTCATATACGTTTTCGCTTTCGTGGCATCGGCGACCGTCACGTAACTGTTCAGTTCCATTCCGGGGACGTCCACGCCCTTGACGGCAACGATCACGTCACTGAGTTTGCCCACGCCGGATGGCTCAATCAAGACGCGGTCCGGGTGAAACTGTTCCTGTACGTCCGCCAGCGCCTTGCTGAAATCGCCCACAATCGTACAGCAGATACAGCCCGAAGAGAGTTCCGAAATCTGCACGCCGGATTCCTTGAGGAAACCGCCGTCAATGCTGATTTCCCCGAACTCGTTTTCAATCAGCACGATTTTTTCACCGGGGAAGGCCTCCGCCAGCAGTTTTTTGATGAGGGTCGTTTTTCCGGCGCCCAAAAAGCCGGAGATGATGTCAATTTTGGTCATGGTATCAAGTCCTTTGCTGGAGTTCAGCGCACGCGGAAGGCGTACGCGGTTTCAGTGTGCAAATGTTCCCCGGCGCGCAGAACCGGAGACGGGAAGCCGTAACAGTTCGTGCCGTTGGGAAAGAGCTGGGTTTCAAAGCAGACGGCCTCCCGGGGGCGGAGCGGACCATATTTTCCGGGGCGTTCGCTCAGGCCGTTTGCGGTGTAGAACTGCATGCCGGGCAGGTCCGTTTCCACGGTCATTTCCAGACCGGTTTTGTCGCTGTAGAGCACGGCGGCGCGTTTCACGGCCAGAATATAGTTATGGTCGTAGCCCTTGCCGTTCTTTAACTGGACGTTGTCGGCGTCAATTTGGGAGCCAACGGAACGCGGCTCGCGGAAGTCGAAGGGGGTGCCGGCGATGTCGAGTATTTTTCCGGTGGGCAGGCCGGTCGAATCGCTCTCCGTGATACGTTCCGAGAAAATCTGTACCGTGTGGTCCAGTACGGAGCCGCCGCCGTTGAGGTTGAAATAGGCGTGGTTGGTCAGGTTTACCACGGTATCTTTGTCGGTATCGGCGTCATAGGCGATGTTCAGACGGTTGTCGTCACTGAGCGTAAAGACGACCTGTACCGTGAGGTTGCCGGGATAGCCTTCCTCCCCGTCCGGGGAGAGGCGGCGGAACACAAGCCGGTTTTCTTCCGGCGTGACGTCCCACATCCGGTGGTCAAAGCCTTTGATTCCGCCGTGAATATGGTTTTCCCCGTTGTTCTTGACCAGATGGTAGGTCACGCCGTTCAGGGAGAAGGCCGCGCCGCCGATACGGTTTCCGACACGTCCCAGCGTGCCGCCCAGATGTCCGCCGAGGGTGTCGTACTGTACGGGGTTATCGTAACCGAGCAGGACGTCCACCATGGAGCCGTCACGGGCCGGGACGCGCAGGGCCTGTAAAATCGCGCCGTAGTCCAGCGCGGTCACGGACGCGCCCGCGGCGTTTTCCAGCCGGTAGGCCGTGACCGGGGTCCCGTCCGGGAGGGCGCCAAACGCGAAGCTGTTGACTGACATAAAATCATCCCTTTTCTGTCAAAGCACTTTACTGAGGAAGTCTTTCAGGCGCGGGTGGGTCGGACTGCCGAAGAGTAACGCCGGGGGATTTTCTTCCAGCACCTTACCGTCCGCCATAAACAGGACGCGGCTCCCCACTTCCCGCGCGAAGCCCATTTCATGCGTCACCACGACCATGGTCATTCCCTCTTTGGCAAGCTGTTTCATGACTTCCAGCACTTCCCCGACCATTTCCGGGTCCAGCGCGGAAGTCGGCTCGTCAAAGAGCATGAGTTTCGGGCGCATGGCAAGGGCGCGTACAATCGCGACGCGCTGTTTCTGTCCGCCCGACAACTGCGCCGGGTAGGCGTCGATACGGTCACGCAGTCCGACACGCTGTAACAGGGTTTCGGCGGTCTCATCGGCCTCCGCCTGCTTCATTAGGCCCGTGCGGACGGGCGCCAGCGTGATATTCTTCCGAATCGTCATATTCGGGAACAGGTTGAAATGCTGAAAGACCATTCCCATCTGCCGCCGGACAAGGTCAATCTTCACTTTCGGGTCCGTGATGACGGTCCCGTCAAAGGTGATTTCGCCCGCCGTGGGTTCTTCCAGAAGGTTCAGACAGCGTAAAAACGTGGACTTGCCGGAGCCGGACGGCCCAATGATTACGACTTTCTCTCCCGGGCGGATATGCTGTGAAATATCGTCCAGCACTAAATGATGTCCGAACGACTTGGAGAGATGTTTAACGTCTATCACTCTGCCTGAGCCTCCTTTCAAGAATCCCCTGCAACCAACTGAAAATCATGACCAGTACCAGATAAATGAGGGCGATTCCGAACAACGGGAACATCTGCTCGTAAGTGCGGCCGTAAATGCCCTGCGCGGCGTAGAGCAGTTCCTTTCCGCCGATGACCGTAATCAGGGACGTGTCTTTCAACAGGATGATGAACTCGTTGCCCAGCGCGGGCAGAATCGCCTTGATTGCCTGCGGGACCACGATAAAGCGCATGGTGTCCAGATAGTTCAGGCCCAGAGAGCGGCCCGCCTCCGACTGTCCGGGGTCCAGCGACATCAGGCCGCCCCGGATAATCTCCGATACGTACGCCCCGGAGTTGATACCCAGCGACAGCGCGCCGACCATGGTAAAATTACGACTGCTCTTGAAAATGACCATGCCCATAATCAGGAGCTGTACCATCATGGGCGTGCCGCGTATGACGGTTACGTACACCCGGCAGACCAGATTTACGAGGCCTAAGAGCAAATTACGCTGTCCGGGCCTCTGTTGCGCGTGGGACGTACGGATCACCGCCACAATCACGCCCAGCACGATACCCAGTACCAGCGCCATGGCCGTGACGTACAGGGTCGTGCCCACGCCGTTGAGGTACTGCTTCCAGCGGTCCGCCTCAATGAACGCCTGATAGAAGAGCACAAAGAGCCGTTTCCACGCGGAATGCAGCTGGCCGGTAATCATCAGTTGCCGCCACTCATTGTAAAGAATGCCCCATTGTTCCAAAAACTTTCACCTCTTTTACATGGATACGCCGGAGTTTTCAAAAACAGGGGCGGCGCGGGCCGCCCCTTCGGGAGTTTTATTCGGCTGTGATATACTTGTCAATCACGGCCTGAATAGAGCCGTCCGCCTTCAGTTCGGCCAACGCGTTATTGACCGCCGCCAGCAGAGCCGGATTTTCCTTGCGC
This sequence comes from Oscillibacter sp., assembly GCA_017446225.1. Taxonomy (GTDB): domain Bacteria; phylum Bacillota; class Clostridia; order Oscillospirales; family Oscillospiraceae; genus Oscillibacter. The sequence goes on along the minus strand of JAFSRH010000048.1, from coordinate 13,019 downwards.
ATACCGATAGCGTAATCTTCCACGACATATTCGGTGTCAAGAATCGTCAGGCCGGGGTTCTGGGAGACCAGCACCTGCGCGGGGGCGTTGTCAATGACCACGCAGTCCACTTGGCCGTTGTTGAGGGCCTGAATCGCGGTCATACCGTTATCGTACGCGGTCACATGGTTTTCGCCGTAGTCGTCCACACAGTACATATAGCCGGTCGTGGCGCGTTGCGTGCCAATCATATGGTCGCCGAGATTGTCCAGCGTCACATCGGAGCCTTCCGGGACAATGACCACCTGTACGCCGGTGGCGTAACTGTCGGAAAAGTCCATGACTTCCAGCCGGTCCGGACGTACCGACACGCCGGCCATGACCATGTCGCTTTTCGCCATGCGGACCGCCAGCAAAGCGGAGTCAAAGTCCATATCGTCAATCTGGAGTTCGAGACCGAGCTTTTCGGCAATCATCCCGGCAATTTCCACGTCAATGCCTTCAAAGCCGCCGGCGTCCGTGGTCATTTCATAAGGCGGGAAGGCGGCGTTTGTGGACATGGTCAGTTTTCCGGGGGAGATGGTGGTCAGGGCGGCGTTGGGGGACTGTACGGCGTCCTCCGCGGACGGTTCCGCATCGTCAGGGAGCGGGGCGGACTCTTCCGCCGCCTTACTTTCCTGCGCATCGTTCAGCGGGGCGGCGGTTTCGCCGCCGCAACCCGCCAGACAGAGCGTCAGCGAGAACGCCAGCAACATAGAGGCGAACTTTTTCATACAACAACTTCCTTTCATCACGGTTCGTGATAGCGTCCCGTCCCGGACTTCCAAAACGGGACGGGATCCGCTTTACCGGTACACGTACCGCGCCGGGGCGGGGTCCGGCAACGCGGACAACTCCGGCACGAACATTAACACCCCCGCCAGCGCGTCCGTACAGCCCTGTACCTCCGACGGCTCCACTTTCGCGTAGACGCGGTCCACGTACGGGGCAATGATGTCAATGGACAGCCCGGACGAATGCGGCGTGTCACGGTTGAGCAAAATTTCCTTCGGAACCTCAACGGAAAGCGCCACATGATAAGGTTCCAGCGTCTTTCTGACTTCCGAAAAGAAAACGGCGAGGTTTTCGGCCGTTGACAGGTCGCCGTACAGAATCCGGTCGAGACGTCCGACGGAGGGGTAACAGGCGTCCGTCAGGAGAATTTCGTCAAATCCCAGTTCGGCGGCGTCACGGGCCAGATTACAGAGGTAGGTTCTTGTGACTTCGCGGGAGGGGTCGAGCCAGAAATCTTCGTTGCCGTCCTGAAAAATACGTCCGCTGAGGTTGCGCAGACGCGCCCGGACGTTGCCGTTGGACGCGCGCCAGTCGCGGAAACACGCCAGACTTGCAATGGTATGCGTATCGGCGCCGGTCAGCTTTTTCAGAGCCTCCGTGGTATCGGCGGCAATGTTTTTCGACTCGGTGATAACTTCCGTATAAATGATGTTGGGACTGTCAAAATACACCCAGCCTTCCGCGTCTTTCAGGCGCACGGAGACGGCGTTGTACTGACTGTTCCGGCGCAGCAGCCACGAGATTTCCTCATAGGTCGAGACCGACAAAGGCGTAGCCTGTACCGGGTAGACATGGAAGAAGTCGGGCTGGGCCGGGGGTTCCGGTTCCGGCACTTCGGCGGTCTGTTCGTCCGGGACCGTTTCCGTGTCGGGCGTGACGGAAGGCTCCGGTTCCGTTTCGTCCGGGAGCGGTTCGGCGTCAACGGGCAAGACGTCCGGATTTTCGGCGCCGGGGTCCGTCTCCTCCTGCCACGGAAAGCGGACCTGCCGCGTACCGTCATCTTCCACCACCATGCTGCGCTGTAACAGAAGCACACCAAAGGAGGCCAGAATGACCGCAAGCAGCAACACGGTGACCACCAGCTTCCACAGAGGCCCGCGGCCACGATAACTTGTATAGCCCTTTACCTTTGGCATATCGCCGCCCCTTTCCCCGTCAGCGCTCAGTTTTCAACGGCCATCATCTTGTTGACGCGGCGCTCATGCCGCCCGCCCTCGAAGTCGGTCGAAAGGAACACTTCCACCATCCGCCGCGCCATTTCGGGTCCGGTGAAACCGGCGCCTATGGCCAGCATATTGGCGTTGTTGTGGCGGCGGGTCAACTCGGCTTGCAGACAGTCGGCGCAATGGGCGCAACGGATCCCCTTGACTTTGTTGGCGGTGATGGAAATGCCGATACCGGTCAGGCAGATGACAATTCCGCGGTCACATTTCCCCTCGGCCACGGCCCGCGCGGCCGGTTCGCCGAAGTCGGGGTAGTCACAGCTTTCAGGGGAATAACAGCCGAAGTCCTCATAGGTGTGGCCCAGTCCGTCCAGCACGGTCTTGACGAATTGCATCAGCTCATAACCGCCGTGGTCACAACCCAGCGCGATTTTCATAGAAAGTGCCCTCCTGTGCGCAATAGTTTTCCGGAGGCCCGGAAGCGTTGGTGCTATTATAGACCCGCGCAAGGGAAAAATCAATGCTGATCTTCGCGGGATTTGGGGAAATTTGCCGATTTACTTGCCGCGGCCCTTCTTTTTCCAGAACGGTTTGCGCTCTCCGCCATCGGGTTCCGTCTCTCCCATGGCTTCCGCGAACTTGCGGAGGGCCTCTTTCTGTTCCCGGTTCAGGTTTTTGGGCGTGTCGATGTAGACCGTGACGTACTGGTCCCCGCGTCCGCGCCCGTTGATGAACGGAATGCCCTTGCCCTTCAGGCGGAACGTTGCGCCGCTCTGGGTCCCTTCCGGGAGGTCGTACTGCACTTTGCCGTCAATGGTGGGAATTTCCAGTTGCGCGCCGAGCACGGCCTGCGCGAACGTCACGGTCTGTTCGCACAGAACGGACGTGCCCTCCCGGCGGAACAGTCCGTGGGGGCGGATGGCGATGGACACGAGCAAATCCCCGGAGGCGCCGCCGTTCTTTCCGGCGTGCCCCTGTCCGCGGACGGAAATGGACTGTCCGGCGTCAATCCCGGCGGGAATTTGGACCTGTATCGTACGGCGGCGGCGGTTCATGCCGCTTCCGTGACAGTCCTTGCACGGCTGACGGATAATCTTCCCCTTTCCGGCACAGCGCGTACAGGGGGCGGAAGTGGCCACGGTGCCGAAAGGCGTTTGTCTGCGGACCTGTACCTGACCGGCGCCGTGGCAGTCCGGACAAGTCTCGGGGGATGTCCCGGCGGCACAGCCGTTTCCGTTACAGGCGGCGCAAGTCTCGTAACGCTCGACCGTCAACTCCTTCTGACAGCCGAAAGCGGCTTCCTCAAAGGTGATGGACAAAGACACGCGGATACTTTCGCCGCGCTGGGGGGCGTTCGGGTTGCTCCGGCGCGCGCCGCCGAAACCGCCGCCAAAGAAACTGCCGAAAATGTCGCCCAAGTCGCCGAAATCGAAATCGCCGTTAAAGCCGCCGCCGTAACCGCCCGCGCCGAAATTCGGGTCCACTCCGGCGTGTCCGTACCGGTCATAACGCGCCTTCTTGTCCGCGTTGGAGAGGACTTCGTACGCTTCGCCGACTTCCTTGAATTTTTCTTCGGCCTCCTTGTCGCCGGGGTTCAGGTCCGGGTGATACTTGCGCGCCATTTTCTTGTAGGCTTTCTTAATGTCGTCCTCCGACGCGTCCTTTCCGACCCCCAGCACCTCGTAATAGTCGCGTTTGTTTTCTGCCATACGTTGAACTGATTCAAAAAACGTAGTCAAGCGATATAAAAGATATCTACTGAATACGTTTTTGCTTTTTCCCGCTTCAAAACCTGCCCTGCTTCCTGAAAGTTTCCTTTTCAGTACAACAGTTTGTTTGACAGTCCACGGGCGTAAATTCCCGACAATCCATCGGTATTAAGCCAAAACGTATTGCGTTGTATCGCGGATGTTCAAAGCCGCGTTCAAGTCCCTGTCAATCAGCGTTCCGCAACCTTCGCAGACATAAGAGCGGTCAGAAAGTTTCAAGTCCGCTTTCAGCGTCCCGCAAAAATGACAGGTCTTTGAGCTTGGATACCATCTGTCAACAATGTGAAGTGGAATCCCGTGCATTTTGCATTTCCATGTGAGAAAATTCCGGAATCCATAGAAATTCTGTTGCGCCACGGCTTTTGACAAATGGCGGTTCCTCATCATACCGCGAACGTTCAAATCCTCAATCGCCACAAACTCTGGCTTGGCTTTCACCAGAGCGGCGACCGTTTGCCGTACGGAATCCTTGCGGATACAGTCAAGGCGATCATGGAGTTTTTGAACTTTCAGACGTTGCTTTGCATATCGTTTGCTTGAATCTTTTCCTTTCTTGGAATTTTTCCTCTGACTTTCGCGTTTTCTCGAAAGCCGCCGCTGTTCCCGTTTGAGCCTCTTTTCCAGTTTCCCGACTTTGCGCGTCCGGTTGACGTTGGGAAATTCGCGCCCATCGCTGACAACCGCGAAAGAATTGATTCCCAAATCAACGCCGATTCCTTTCGTTTCCGGCTTTACGGCGTCCATATCGGGGACTTCCACCAACACGGAGCAGAAAAACCGGCCCGCGTGGAGAGAGATACTGCCGGAATGAATCGCGTTTGCCGCTGTAGGAAAATATCCGTACTCTTTCAGCGCGACCCATCCGAGGCCGGGGACTTTGATTTTGTGCCGCTCGCAGACAACCGGCTGTTTCGCTCCGTTTCTTACAAAGTAGTAGGACGGCTCGTTGACCCCCTTCTTTTTGAAGTTCGGATGATTGGCAAGTCCTTTAAAAAAACGCTGATACGCCGTATTTGCATTGATGATGGCCTGTTTTACCGCTTTGGCGTAGGTTTCCTTTATCCAGACTTTATCCGGGTTTTCGGAAAGATACGCGTGATTCAGCCACAGGGAGAAGTCATAAGCGCCCATGTACTTTGGCCCTTCCCGATACCGCTTATCCGCCTCCGCTAAAAACAGGTTATAGACAAATCCGCAAGTCCCGATTGCCTTGAATAGAGTGACGCGCTGTTCCGGCGTGGGCTTTATCTCTGTTTTCAGGCTCTTGAACAAGGCTCTCATCCCCTCCGGTCATGAATATATTTGAATATTTATGACCGCGTTTGTTCATATTTTCGATTGCTTAACATCGCCTCCTTTTGACTGTTTCTCCAAACTCAGCTATGATTTCTGTCAGAGATTCAGAAGGCGTGACGCCGCAATCAGGGACAGCGGAGCTGTCCCTGACCGCACATCATGATACGCTTTACTTGCCCTGATTCGGGTCATCGTCCACGACTTTGTAGTCCGCGTCATAGTATTGCTGTCCGTCCCCGGATCCGGACGCGTTGGGACCGGCCTGCTGTCCGGCGCCCTGCGGATTGGCCTGTTGATAGAGCTTCTCGCTGACGGCGTAAAAGGCCTGCTTGAGTTCTTCCGTGGCGGACTTAATGCGCGCGGAGTCCGTGCCCTTCAACGCCTCTTTCAGGTTGTCAATGCCGCCCTGCACTTTAGAACGGTCGTCCGCCGGGATTTTGTCGCCCATTTCGGAAAGCGTCTTTTCGCTCTGGTAGACCATCTGGTCGGCCTCGTTGCGTACCTCGACTTCCTCTTTCAGACGCTTATCTTCCGCCGCGTACTGTTCGGCTTCCTTGACGGCCTTTTCGATGTCCTCTTTGCTCATGTTGGAGGAAGAGGTGATCGTGATGTGCTGTTCCTTGCCGGTGCCCAAGTCCTTCGCGGAGACGTTGACAATGCCGTTGGCGTCAATGTCGAACGTGACTTCAATCTGAGGCACGCCGCGCCGCGCCGGGGCGATGCCGTCCAGATGGAAGCGTCCCAGCGACTTGTTCGCGGCCGCCATTTCCCGCTCGCCCTGCAACACGTTCACTTCCACGCTCGTCTGGTTGTCGGCGGCGGTGGAGAAAATCTGGCTCTTCTTGACAGGAATGGTCGTGTTCCGGTCGATCAGCTTCGTGCACACGCCGCCCATGGTCTCGATACCCAGAGACAGCGGCGTGACGTCCAGCAGTAACAGGCCCTTGACATCCCCCTTGAGAACGCCGGCCTGCAACGCCGCGCCCATGGCTACGCACTCGTCCGGGTTGATACCCTTGAACGGTTCGTTGCCGGTGAAATTCTTTACGGCGTCCTGTACGGCGGGAATCCGGCTCGAACCGCCCACCAGCAGAACTTTGGCAAGGTCGGACGGACGGAGACCGGCGTCAGACATGGCCTGCCGTACGGGTCCCATGGTGGCTTCCACCAGATGACTGGTCAGCTCGTTGAACTTGGCGCGGGAGAGCGTCATGTCAAGGTGTTTCGGGCCGGAGGCGTCCGCGGTGATATAGGGGAGGTTGATGTTGGACATCGTGACGCCGGACAACTCAATTTTCGCCTTTTCCGCGGCCTCTTTGAGTCTCTGCATGGCGACGCGGTCTCCGGACAGGTCCACGCCGTCCGTACGCTTGAACTCGCTGACCATCCACTTCATGACGCATTCATCGAAATCATCGCCGCCGAGACGGTTATTGCCCGCCGTGGCAAGGACTTCAATCACGCCGTCATCAATTTCCAGAATCGACACATCGAACGTGCCGCCGCCGAGGTCGTAGACCATGATTTTCTGAGACTGTTCCTTATCCACGCCGTAGGCCAGCGCGGCGGCGGTAGGCTCGTTGATAATACGGAGCACTTCCAGACCGGCGATTTTCCCGGCGTCCTTGGTGGCCTGACGCTGGGAGTCGGTGAAATACGCCGGAACCGTAATGACCGCTTCCGTGACGGGTCCGCCCAGATAGCTTTCCGCGTCCGCCTTGAGCTTCTGGAGAATCATAGCGCTGATTTCCTGCGGCGTGTAACGCTTGTCGTCAATCTTTACCTTGTAGTCACTGCCCATTTCACGCTTAATAGAAGAAATGGTGCGTTCGGGGTTGGTGATGGCCTGCCGCTTGGCGACCTGTCCGACCATTCTTTCCCCGGTCTTGGAGAAGGCCACTACGGACGGCGTTGTCCGGTTGCCTTCCGCGTTGGGAATGACAACGGCCTCTCCGCCTTCCATGACGGATACGCAAGAGTTTGTGGTACCCAAATCAATACCGATTACTTTAGACATAATAAAACTGCCTCCTGTTTGATTTCGCGTGTCAGGTTAATTGGCCACCTGTACCACGGCGTGACGTATGACTTTTCCGTTCATCATAAATCCGGGCTGGAACACCTGTGAAACCTCGTTTTCTCCGTACTGCTCATCGTCAATGTGGTTGACGGCGTTGTGCTTTTCGGGGTCGAACGTCTGTCCCAGCGCGTCAATTTCCGTCACGCCGGAAGATTTGAGAATTTCCTGCGCCTGCTGGAAAATCTTGACAAGTCCCTGCTTATGCGGGTTCTCGTCATCCCCTTCCACGGCGGCGGCGCGGGCAAGGTTGTCATAGACGGGTAAAAATTTCAGGACGGTATCGGCTTTGGCGTCCTGCCAGAGCGTTTCTTTCTCCCGGGCCGTGCGCTTGCGGTAGTTGTCGTACTCCGCCGCCTGCCGGACAAACTGGTCTTTGAGCGTTTCCAGTTCTTTGGCGGCCTCCTCCATACGGTCCATCTGCGCGCGGGTCAGCGTAAAGGTTTCTTCGGACGTTTCCTCGCGGTTCTCCGGTTCGGCGACATCGCCAGCCGGTTCCTGTGTTTTGTTGTCACTGTTTTCCTGCGTCATTTGTTCTGGTCCTCCTTCAACGGGTCCGAATGCGGGTTAAGAAGGCGCGTCAGGCCGTCCGCGAACCCGCTCAGCCGCGCCACGACCGCCGCGTAATCCATCCGCGTGGGTCCGACCACCCCCACAAGGCCCCGCATATCGTCCCCGATATCATAGCTTGCCACCACAACGCTGGTATCTTTCAGCGCGTCCGCCACGTTCTCCGGACCGATCAGGATTTTCATAGGTCCGGCGTCCGTTGGCACGGGCAGATTTTCCTTGCCGTCCGAAAGGACGCTCATCAGGGCGTGGGCCTTTTCGGCGTCCCGGAACTCCGGCAGTTTGAGCAACGCCCGTGAACCGGCGGTGATAATCTTGCGCTGCTGCTCCTCCAAGGCGTCCCCGGCCACGGCGATAAGCTGGGAGAGCAACAGGAACATCGGCGCGGGCAACTGTTCGGTCAGGTCCATGAGCCGTTCGCCCATTTCGGGGGCGGGAATGTCCGTAAAGTGCGTGTTCAACAGATTGGCCAGCGCCGGGAACTGTTCCGGGTCCACTTTCAACTGCATTCGGATCAGGTGGCTTTTCACCCGGTTTCCGCTGAGCATGAGGACGCCAATACAGTTCCACTCGTCCACCGGGATGAGGTCGAAACGGCGCACAATGATCTGTTTCTTGCCGGTCGCGGTCACGTAAGCGGGGTAGTTCAGGAAGGAACTGACCGCGCGTCCGGCCTGTGTGATGATTTCGTCCAGCTCCTTCAGGCGGGTGCGCAGAACGGCGTTAATTTCCTCCGTCTCCCGGACCGACAGCCGCTGACGCTCCATCAGTTCGTCCACGTACAGACGGTACCCTTTCGGCGTGGGGGCGCGTCCGGCGGAGGTATGGGGCTGTTCCAGATAGCCCATCTCCGTCAGCTCGGCCAGCTCGTTGCGGATGGTGGCGGAACTGACGCGCCGCTCCATGTGCGCCGCGATGGACTTGGAACCCACCGGTTCGGCGGTACGGATGTAATTTTCCACAACGATTTTCAGAATCCGCTTTTTCCTATCGGTTAATTCCACAACAAGCCCAGCTTTTCAAGGGTTTAGCACTCGACCTTCCCGAGTGCTAACGACAGTGTAGCACGAAATCCAGACTTTGTCAACAGGCAGTTTATCAACATTTTGTAAACAAGCCCGTCACGGCCCCGGGAGCAGGCCGGAGCGTTTCAGATACGGCGACAGCAGTTTGAGCAGGGCGTACAGAAGCGCGGTCTGGAGCGGCAGAAGCGCCAGATTCTTGAGCGCGCTGGCCGAGGCCGTCACAAGGTACGCCTTCCCGCTGAGAATCGACATCCACAGCGCGCCCAGTACGACATTCTCTACATTGGTCAGCAGTTTGGCCAGAAAGACGCGCCAGAGCGTCAGCTTGGCCCCGTACAGGAGGAGCGCGTAAAGGAATACCCCCATCATAGTAGTGAGGGTGTAGCCGAAAAAGAACGGGTAACCGCCGCCGCCCGTCAGGAAGAAACTGAGGATATCTTCCGCGAAGCCGAAGAGCGCGCCGAGCGCGGGTCCGCAGACGTACCCGCACAGCGCCCGCGCCAGAAAGCCCCATGTCACGCGCCCGCCGTAGGGCAGCGTGAGCGAGGGAAGGTAGCCCAGCGCGATACAGACCGCAATCATGAGCGCGGCGAACACCAGTTTGCGCAAGTCACGCGTTTCGGCGACAGCGCCGCGCCAGTAGGCGGCGGAAAACGGATGGGGGGAACGGAATTTCATGGACAGGACCTCCTATCAAAGACATTGGCAGTCCGTTTCCGGATGCCGCACAGGAAGCCCAATGCGGCAGCGGGATGCGGCGCGTACCCTTACGGAAGAATGTCCCGCCGTCCGGAAAGCAACTCCCCGTCTTTCCGGCCTGAGGCGTGCGCGCCTACTCTGCCTTGAGCATATTATAGCGGCCCCCCGCGGGAATGCAAGAAACATCCTGCACAGATTGAGGCCTCTTTCCCCGAAAGTTTTATACGTACGCGTAAAGCGCGGGGGCGCGTATCCCCCGGAATCCTTCTTTCAGGGGGACTTGAAAGCGCTTTCAAGGCAATTTTTCCCGTTTCTGACAGGTACAAGTTCGACCGCGCGCAACTTGTCCGATGATTTCTTTCTCATGAAAAGATTGACACGGTCCCGAAAAACTGCTAACATCTTTTCAGAAATCGGAGGTGAGCGCATGACCCGCACAAAAATTCCGTGGTCCCCGCCCAGAATCGGACAGCGTATGATCAAGACGGCGGTCGCTGTCCTGATTTGCCTGTTGTTCTACTATCTCCGGGGACGGCAGGGCGAGGATATGCCCACGGAGGCCGCCATTACCGCGATTATCTGTATGCAGCCCTATGTCAGCGATACCCGGGAATACGCGCTCAACCGTATGACCGGTACGTTAATCGGCGCCTTCTGGGGACTGCTGTTTCTGTTCCTTTTGCTGGCCTTTCCCGTACTCGGGCACAATCTCTATGTGCTCTATACGCTCATGGCCTTCGGCGTGCTGTGCGGCCTTTACACGGCGGTGGCGTTCCGCAAGCCGGACGCGTCCGGTCTGGCCGCGATTGTGTTCATCTGTATCGTGATTACCTTTCCGGAGATTGAGGACCCGTTATGGGACGCGATGGACCGTATTTTGGGCGTACTGGTCGGAACCGCGGTCGCCATAGGCGTCAACGTGGCCAGACTGCCCCGGACCCGCAACCCGAAGCGTATTTTCTTCATCCGGTCGGCCGATTTGCTCCCGGACCGGTTCGCGCAGATTTCCCCGGCGGTGCTGTTCCGTCTCAACTCTCTGGGGCGGGACGGCGCGAGAATTTGTCTGATTTCCCGTCACGCCCCGGCGTTTTTCGTCTCTCAGATGAGCGCGGCCGTGCTGAACCTGCCGATGATTGTCATGGACGGCGCGGCGTTGTACGATGTCGGCAAAAACCGATACCTCTGGAAAGAGACCATCCGGGAAAGTGACTCCGCCCTGTTGACGGAGAAACTCGACCGCATGGGCCGGAGTTACTTCCTTTACGCCGTGCACAGAAACCGGACCTGTATCTTTCATCAGGGGACGCTTACCGAACAGGAACGCGAGGTACTCAACCGCTTACGGAGCAGTCCGTACCGCAGTTATCTGAACGAGGAAGCGTACGCCCGAAGCGAAATCATCTGTATCAAGCTCATTGGCGCGGACGCCGAAATTGAACGGCTTCAAACAAGCCTGCACACGTTCTTACGCGGCCGAAGGCTCCGCGCTTCCGTACAGCCTCAGGCCGGGGTAGCGGGCGTCAGCGGCCTTTACATCTACTCCGAACGTGCCACCGTGCGCAAGGCGGAACACCAGTTAATCCAGCTTCTGCAAAAGATGGAAACGGACCTGTGTCCGGAAGAGCTTTTTCTGCCCTCCGGCTACCGTTCGGAACATGACGCCATGTACCTTCTCTACCGGCTCTATAACCGTTACGCGCCCGTACGGTTTTTGCCGTTCCGGCGCAACGGCAACCGCCCCACCCGGTAAAAGATACCGGATGGGGCGGAGGAAGCGCGTTATCAGGATTATATCATATCGCCGGACGGGACTACAGTCGGCGCGGTCGGCGTACTGCCGGTACCGGTACCGGTACCGGGTCGTCCGTGACGCTTGCCGCCCCGGATTTGTCCGTTTCCGGGCGCGGCGCCGTCCGGGATTTGTCCGTTTTCCGGATTCTGTCCCCCCGCGGTGCCGTTACGGAAGTTCCGGCCGAAGCCTTCTCCCGCGCCCGCGCCGTAAATCAGGCTTTGCATGGAAATGGTCTCCGTATAGCTCCCGGCGGTCAGGACGTAAGTCCCGCCTTGGACCAGTCCCGGACAACTGATGTTGACACAGCCGAAATCTTTTTCCGCTGTCCAGCGTAACAACTCCGTTCCGTCCTTGTCCGTCAGCGTGACGACGCTTCCCGCCTTCTGACTGCCCGTGGTCACCATGACGGCCCCCTGCGTGGAGGACGCGTCGAAATTCTGATTCTGTCCCATGCCCGCCGGTCCGGTGGCAATCAGCACGCCGCCCGTAATAGAGCCTTTGCCGTTGTAGTCAAGGGCGCCGTTGCCGTTCCGGGTCGGGCCGGAGACGTACACCACGCCGCCGGAAATTAACAGGTCTCCATTGGAGTCCAGCCCGTCCCCCTCGGCGTTGACATGAACCTCCCCGCCGGAAATCGTCAGGGCCGCTACGGACGCGGAACCGGTCTCCGTATCCGCGTCAACGGGCATGAGGGTTACGGAGGCGGAGGCTTTCGGGGTCGCGGAAGAGTTGGCGTCAAAGCCGCCCTGCCCCCGGATTGCCCTGTTTTCGGATATTCCGGCCGTGGCGTTCAGGCCGTCATCGGAGGACGTCAGGGACACCAGACCATCGGAAATGACAATGGTCGCTCCCTCTATGCCTTCCTTACAGGCCGGGATTGCCACGGTCCCGCCCGAAATCGCTACGGAGGCGTCCGCGTGGATTCCGTCCCCCGCCACGCGCATGGACACGTTGCCGCCGTTGACAAGGACCGACCCGGAGGCGTTGAGGCCGTCATCTTCCGCCGTCAGCGTCACGTTTCCGCCCGCGAGATAGATGTTGCCCTTGGTTTTGTCATCGTCATGTTCGGCTTGGATGGCGTCCTTTCCGGCGGTCAGGCGGAGCGTCCCGCCCGCTATGTTGACGCTGTTTTTCGCCGACAGCGCGTGTCCGGACGCGGCAATGTCGTAAGTTCCGCTGATGACCGAGAGGTCGTCTTTACATACTACGCCGTGTTTTCCGGACGCGCCGATTGTCAGCGTACCGTTTCCGTTCAGGGTGAGGTCGTCCTTGGAGAAAATGACGCCGTCCACTTTGTTCGCGTCAATGGTTTCAAAGGTTCCGCCGTTGGACAGGGCGTTTTTGGACCCGTCCGCGAGCGTCACAACGACCTTCCCGGCCTGTTTGACGTACAGCGCGGCGAACGTTTCGGAAGTAATGGAGGCGTTGTCGAGCAGGAGTTGTACCGTGTCCTCTTTTCCGGCGTCCACGACCAGATAGCCGTTGTCAAGGGCGCCGGAAACTTGATACGTGCCGGCGGCGGTCACGGTGGCCACGGAGCCGGAGACTTTCACACTGCCGGACGCGCCGGAAATCCGGGAGCCGTCCAGCGTAATCCGGACCGCGTCAGATACGGGGGACGCGGTCAGACGTTCCGCCGCGGACGCGGGAGACTCTTCCAAACGTTCCGCCGCAGACGCGGGAACCTGTGTTTCCGTCCTGTTCCGGGAAGCGGCCGCCGCTACGGAAATCACGGTCACGGCGGCCAGCAGCACAGCCGTTCCCGCAAGAAGTTTGTTACTCATGCTGGTTCATCCTTTCTTCTGGTCTTTACGG